>CAVFKU010000006.1:0-38176 GCA_963623245.1 Parabacteroides merdae | reverse complement strand
GGGCTGTTCGCCGCCGTCGAACACGATTTCGCGATAGGGATCGTCGCTGATCAGGAAGATGTCATGGCCCTATTCGGCCTGCTTGGCGGCCAGGATTGCCGCCAGCTTGGTCAACGTTTCAGCGGAATACACCGCGCCCGAAGGGTTGTTCGGCGTGTTGATCAGCACGGCCTGCACGTTCGGGTTCAACGCGGCATTGAAGGCATCGAAGTTGATTTGGAAGTTCGCCGTGTCTGCGGACACGACGGTGAGCTTCGCGCCCGTGCCGGCCACATATGGCTGATATTCAGGGAAATACGGCGCGAAGGTGATGATCTCGTCGCCCGGCTTGGTGACGGCGCGCATCGCATGAGACAATGCTCCAGCCGCGCCGGTGGTGGGGAAGATATGGTGCGCTTCGTAGGGCACATCGAAACGACGGTTCAGCGATTCGGCGATGATCGCACACACGGAGGGGATGCCGAGCGATGGCGAATATCCATGAATGGACACTGGGTCGCCATGCTCATACAAATCGACCATCGCGCGCGTGAAATCGTCTGGCGCAGGTACGGACGGATTACCCAACGAGAAATCGAACACATTCTCATAGCCGATCTCAGCGCCACGCCTAGTGGCATACTCGCTCAGCTCACGGATGACAGACTTGCCTCCCAGCATCGCCTTGTATTCCTCGTTGATCATCCCTACCTCCATGCATTGTGCGCCGCACCAACAAGACCAACGTCAGTATATGCCCTATCTTCGCCCGCTGCTGACTAACTGCTCATCAGGCGCTGCAAACAGCGCCTTCGGCAAATGCCTTTCTATTTCCTATAACTACCCGAATGATTTCAGCTGAAATAACAATACATGGGGTAAAGCTGGGCTAGTGAAGGGGTCAGAAGGGGAGGACGACGGGGCCGGTGGAGGTTTCGGGGATTTGACCTTCGGATTCCATTTGGGCGGCGATGGCTTGCGCCTTAGCAAGCAATGTTTCCACGATGCGATCTTCGGGAACTGTTTCAACGACCTTGCCTTTGACGATGATCTGCCCCTTGCCGTTGCCGGACGCGACACCCAAATCAGCCTCGCGCGCCTCACCTGGACCGTTGACAACGCACCCCATCACAGCCACGCGAATCGGTGCCGTCACGTCCTTCAACCCTTCGGTCACTGCAGCGGCCAGCTCAATCACATCCACCTGCGCACGCCCACAGCTCGGGCAGGAAATGATGTCGAACTTGCGTGGGCGAAGACCCATGTATTCCAACAGTTTGCAGCCCACCTTCACCTCTTCGACGGGCGGGGCGGACAGCGAGACGCGAATCGTGTCGCCAATGCCTTCGGCCAGCAGCGCCCCGAACGCGAGACATGATTTGATGGTGCCCTGCCACGCCGGGCCGGCCTCGGTGACACCCAGATGCAACGGCCAACCGCCTTTGGAGGCGAGCAGACGGTAGGTTTCGACCATCGTAATCACGTCATGGTGTTTGACGGAGATTTTGAAATCCTTAAATCCCACATCCTCGAACATGTGCGCCTCTTTAAGAGCAGAAGCGACCAGCGCTTCGGGTGTGGGCCCGCCGTATTGGGCATACAGCTCCTTGTCGAGCGACCCTGCGTTCACGCCGATGCGCAGCGAGACACCCGCATCGGTGGCGGCCTTGCAGATGGAGGGGCCAACCTCGCTGAACTTGCGAATATTGCCTGGGTTGACGCGCACAGCAGCACATCCCGCATCGATGGCTTGGAACACGTATTTGCTTTGGAAGTGGATGTCTGCAATCACCGGAATCGGCGATTTGGCGCAAATGGCCGTCAGTGCGTCAGCATCGTCCTGGCTGGGCACTGCCACGCGAACGATGTCACAACCGGCGGCGGCCAGTTCGGCGATTTGCTGCAATGTGGCATTGATGTCAGCAGTGAGCGTGTTCGTCATTGATTGCACAGAAACGGGAGCCCCCCCGCCAACCGGCACCGGGCCAACCATGATGCGATGTGAGGGCCGACGCGGATGCAACGGGCTTTCGCTGGTCAATACAGCGGGATCACCTGTTTTACGGAACGGCTTTGGCGCATCTGGCATGGTTCTCACTCGCAATTCTCACAGCTTACTTGGTTTCGCTCTGCCGACACCCCCTACTGGTGGTGGACGACTACTGTTGCCGGTTTATCAGAGAGTCAGCTAAGCCGCGCGCCTCATGTTCAATTTGGCTCATTTCCTCCACGTCTGCGAACAATGGGGCACCGCGCAACTCGGCATCCATGCGGTCTAGCACGGCCTTGACTGTATCCACGATGCCTAAATACGGTAGCCGGTGTTCTAGGAAGGCATACACGGCCTGTTCATTGGCCGCGTTGAGCACAGCGGTATGTTTCTCGGATGCGGAAAGGCAGTGGCGAGCCAAGGCAACGGCTGGGAAGGCCTCGTCGTCCAGCGGCTCAAATGTCCATTCGGCTGCCTTCGTCCAGTCACAGGCGGCAGCCACATCCCCAAGCCGCTCCGGCGCGGACAGTCCGAGCGCGATCGGCAGGCACATATCCGGCGGGGACGCTTGGCAAATGGTGGCACCGTCGACGAACTCGACCATCGAATGCACGATGGATTGCGGATGCACTGTCACCTCGACACGCTCAGGAGGGATGTCGAACAGACGCGAGGCCTCAATAACCTCAAGCCCTTTGTTCATCAAGGTGGACGAGTTGATGGTCACCACTGGGCCCATATGCCACGTCGGATGGTTCAGTGCTTGTTCGGGCGTAATGTCAGCCATCTGAGCGCGCTTGCGCCCCCTGAACGGCCCGCCGGACGCGGTGACGATAAGCTTGGCGACCTGAGCATGGGTGCCGGAACGCAACGACTGCCAAATCGCCGAATGTTCGGAATCGACTGGATTGATCTGGCCCTCACGCACCTGCGCGCCGAACAGCAGATGACCACCCGCCACCACGGATTCCTTATTAGCCAAAGCCAGCTGGGAACCGGCCCTAAGCGCGGCGATTGACGGCTCCAAACCAATCGAGCCGGTGATGCCGTTAAGCACAACATCCGCGCCCGTTCCAGCCAAGGCGACAACGGCTTGGGCACCCGCCTCGACTGTCGTGCCGGTAGCGCCGACTTGGTCAAGCGCCTCACGCAACGGCTTGGCGGCAGCCACATCAAACACCGCAACCGTGGGCACATGGAAACGTGCCGCCTGCTGCGCCAGCAAATCGACGTGTGCGCCCCCAGCAGCAAGCCCTGCAACAGTGAATCGTTCGGGGTGACGTGCGATGACCTCAAGCCCTTGTGTGCCGATAGACCCGGTGGAACCGAGAATGACAACCGTGCTGTTGTGGCTCACTGCTCTTTCTTTTCGTCGTCGGCGGATGAGAATGCTGGATTGGATGCTGATCTACTGGCATTATCCTGACCTGCTGGCACATAGGAGAACGACAGCGAGCTCGACACAAACGGATTGGGGGCGTCAAGATTCGGCACCTGCGGCAAGTTGGGAATATCGATCGCGGGCGCATCCTGCGAAGTGCTTTCGACCATATGCGCTAACGAGGCGAGCGAGGCTGATGCGCCAGCAAAGCCTTCTTCTTCCGGCTTGGCCGCAGAGGCAGGCGCAGGGGTGGGCGCTGGAGCGGGCGCGGAGACAGCAGCTGGCGCGAACGCGGAAGTGGGCGCGGGGGTAGGCGCGGGGGTGGATACTGAAGCAGAGGCGGAGCTATCCGCAGAGATGGGTGCCACAAAGGGGGCAGACGCAAAGACAGCAGATGTCTTTTCTTCAGGCTGCACTGGTTGAGCAGGCTGCATGGACTGCGCAGGCCGTACTGGCTGCACTGGCTGCACAGTATCAAAAGAAGGCGCACTGGCAGCAGAAGGCACATCCTGCACAGCCTGCTCAGGCTGCACATCCCATTCAGGCCGCTCAACAGGCGCAACTGGCGCTGCTTGCTCAACAACTGGCGGTTTTGGCGTGAACAAACTCTGCTCAGCCTGGCTCAACGCTTCAAAACTTTGCGCAGCACCCCCCGGCGCGAATGAGTGCGGTGTTTCAACTGGGTCGTCAACGCGCGGCTGGAACTGCGCATCTTGAGAAAACAGCGATGCCACACCAGTTTCAGCAGAAATCGGAGCCGCAGCTGGTTCGACGCCAGCCGCTTCAACCTCATCCGAGGCAACGTAGCCAGCAAGACGCTCATAGGATTCAAGACGGCTAAGTAGCTGAATACATACACTAAGGAAGTAATCAACCTGACACTCACTGTACCCTTTCTTGCCTTTACGCTGGGTGAACACAGTGCCGGTGACGTATTCCGATGTAATTTTGTCTAACTCGTGCGCGTCATAATCTTCAGCATTTTTTAATCCGAGTTCGACAGCACACTTGTTCACAATGGCATCGGTAAGAGCGTCGACTTGCTTGCGATCATAGGAGAACTCGCCCTTTGCTCCCTCGTCAAAACGCTCCCCCGCTGCGCGAGACGCATGCCGAGCAATCTGGCGATACGAATCTTCTGTCTGCGCCTTCCAAGCGACACGCCCATGTTGGGAAATCTCCCACGTGGTCTGCTTATCAACCACCGCACGTTCCAAACGCATCAGTGCCGCATCCACCTGCGCGATGTCGTAGCCCCCTCGGGTCAGTTTGAAAGAGGCCTTCTGAATGTCCTGCTGTGTCAGTTGCACACCTTCGCTGTCATACAGCCTGTGCGCACGATCAAGAAACTCGTCCACCTGGCCAGCGTCATACCCCCACTTGCGCTTGCCAACCTTAGGGATTGAAGATTCAGACTGTTCAGCCATGGGTCATACCTCCTACACACATACTGCTTGCTACTCTACTTGATTATTGCGGCGCTCGAAGGATTGTGACGAAATCTCACGGCTTATTCACCATTCGCGTTCAAGATTTGCTATGGTGTGATGTGCGGGCGATTAGCTCAGTTGGTTAGAGCGCCACCTTTACACGGTGGATGTCGGGGGTTCGAGTCCCTCATCGCCCACCGCAGACTAAGGCAGCTTATTTGCCTTTGCCGTAGGCGCGCAGACGGATGCCGTTCCAATCAGGGCTGACTGTCAACGGGGTGGCCGCGTTCATACCTGCGGTCTTGGCTGCGGACTGCACGGTGCTGGAACTCGCGGCGCCAGGGCGTCCAGGTTTGGGGGTGAGCACCCATAGCGGGCCGTCGTTGCCAAGCACCGCATAGGCATCCACGATTGTGTCGCTCAGCTCGTCTTCATCGTCGCCGTCGCGCCACCACAAAATCACACCATCTACAGCCGAATCGTAATCCTCGTCGACAAGTTCCTCGCCTGTCAACTCCTCGATTTTGGCTCGAATGGAATTATCTACGTCGTCGTCCCACAACCATTCTTGCACGATGTCGCCGGACGTAAAGCCGAATTCTTCAGCGTTCTGTGATGCAGTCTGATCCACGAGCTCAACAATAGCAATATGCAGCGAACAGGCACGTAACGGCACACGCCTTTTTGTCAATCAACACTGCAATAAGGTAATTCATCACCACGCCCCTCGCCAATGGCAACCAAGGCATCATACGCTTCGTTCAGATTCGAGACCTGAACGTCACGCAACCCCGAAGGAACATGCCCCACCACCTCGTCGCAATTGCTTTTCGGAGCAAGGAACCACGTCGCACCGTCACGTTTCGCACCTAACATTTTCAGCCTGATGCCGCCGATGGCACCAACCTTCCCTTTGGCGTTGATGATACCTGTGCCGGCTATGGTTTCGCCTCCTGACTCGTTTTCAGGCGTCAGTTCGTCAATCAGGCCGAGTGCGTACATCATGCCGGCCGAAGGACCGCCAATGTCATCAACATGCATTGAAACCTTCAGCGTTGACACATCAACACCTTGTTTCTTTAACACACGCTTCGCTGCTTTGACGGCCTTGTCTTGCGAAGAGGTCATATCCTTAAGCGTTTCTGCTTGATATTCCTCTGTGGTTTGCCCCACCGGCACCACAGCCTCGCGCGGCTTGACGACACGCTGGGAATCAAGCAAACCCCATATCACTTCCGCATTGCTCACTGGATATCCGGGCACACCATTAGCAGAAACGGTAGTAAGCAGCAGTTTGCCTGTGTCCTGATAGGTGCGCACCCCTGAAATCTTCATCACCGTTTGCCCGCCGCTGTCACCCAGCACATTCAACGTGGGGCCGGGCCATTGCACCGAATACGCGCTAGGCAAACACAACACCACCACAGACAGTATGACGGCAATCAGGCCGGCCATATAGCGCAACGAGCGAGTGCGCGCATATCTAAGCAGAGGCGCAAACCAGCGTGCAAGTAACGAACAACGCAACAACATACCGTGCATACTACACACGCATTATGGCAGTTTGCCAAGCCCAGCGCGAAAACGTGCGCGGTGCGCTTTAAGATGGAACCATCTTAAAGACATAGGGAATCTAAAAGGACGAACCGATATGGATGAAGAAGCGTTTCGCACATGGCTGATCACCTGCTTTGGCCCCACTCAAGGCGAACTTGCCTGGCAGCAGCTATCGCAATTGCCTGATTCAATCCGCGAACAGTTGTTGAGCCAAGATCCCAGCACCCTACCAAACCCAGCTGAAGTACAACAGCTAATGAATGCGTTCTCGATGGGCGGCTTGAACACCCCTGACGACCTGCAGCAAGCCTCACAAGAAGGCCCCATCAATATCAGACTGGCACGTTCGCTGGCATTGCAGCATGCCAATGCGGACGGCTCGCGCACCGCAGTGAGCGCTGAGGAAGGCGAGGCTGTCAGACGTGCGATGAGCGAAGCAAACTTGTGGCTTGACACTGCGTGTGAGTTCGCGCCGCCTACCGGACAGGCGCAAGCACTCACACGAGCAGAGTGGGTTGAAGAAACGTTGGACGCTTGGGTTAAGTTTGCCGCGCCGATAGCAAGCTCTATGAGCGAGGCGCTGACCGCGGTGCTTTCAGAGCGGCTCGGCGACTCCTTCCACGGGGAGATTACGGGCATGTTCGCTGGCCCTGTGCCAATTCCTGTTCCCGACGGGATGAAAGACCCGATTCAGCTCATCAAAGTTTTAGGCAATACCTCGTTCGCCATGCAACTAGGGCATGCAGCTGGAGTGCTTAGTCGAGAAGTGCACGGCGGCTTTGATCAGGGCATTGCACTGCTGTCTAATCCTGCTGGCGCATTGGTGGCTCAGAACGTTCAGGAGTACGCAAAGTCACTGAATGGGGAAATGGATAATTCATTGCACGATATTAACAACGTTGAGGGCATTGCGGTTGAACAACAGCAGGCTGAAAGCTCCCCCGAGCACGCGGGCATTGACGCGCAAACCGAGGCGCTGTTCAACGAAATCACGCACATCGAGCCCATCGACGAAGACGAAGTAATGGCATTTCTCGCATTGCGCGAAGCCGCACATGCCCGCCTCTTCGCAGGAGTGCCGTGGCTGATGCCGCGTTTTGAAGCATTGATTGGCAAATACGCGCGTGGTATTGACATTGATCTGGATGCGATGGAAGAACAGTTGCGCGAGGTCAGCGGCTTCGACCCTGATTCGATATCCGATGCGGTCAACCTCACCAAAGTAGGCATTCCCGACACTGAAGAGCAGCGTCAAGCAATGGCCTCCATTGAATCGCTGCTTGCACTTGTCGAAGGCTGGGTGGATTGCGTGGTGTGGCGCGCGGGCATGGCGCATATCGAGCATATCGAGCAGTTGAGCGAGATGGCGCGACGGGAGCGTGCCGTCGGCGGGCCTGCTGAGCGCACGTTTGAAAGTCTGTTGGGATTGCAGTTGCGCCCCAAGCGCATGCGTGAGGCTGCTGATCTGTGGTCGATGATTACTGCCGACCAAGGCACGCAAGGGCGTGATGAGAAATGGGCGCACCCCGACCTGCTTCCTTCCCTGGCCGATGGCGACGGGGTTGTTGCGTCAGCTTCGCCCGAAGCCCCTTCCGGCAATGATTGGGATGCAGAACTTTCCAAACTGCTTGGGGACAGCAGTTCCCAAGACACGGAACCTACGGATAACGAAGACAAGTAGCCCTGCAAGCCTGCACCCCTTCACCTGTTCTAGCTTAAGAAGCGGCTCAGGGAACGCTGCAGAGCGCCCACACCATCTTTGAAACGCGCGTACGACATGTGCAGTGTGTCCTCGGCGCGAGTGATGGCCACATACATCAGGCGTCGCTCTTCTTCCAGCGTATCGTGATCTTGCGGCGAACCGTAGGGAATCAAGCCCTCGGAGCAACCGATGACGAAGACATGTTTGAATTCCAGGCCCTTCGCCGCATGAATCGTGGACACGGTGACGCGCCCCAACTTGCGCAATGTTGCGCCAGCTTCGTCTTGAGACTGCTGCCGCAATGCTTCAGCCAAAGCGATGTTCTGCGCCGCGTCAAGATCTGCCATGGGTGCACCTGACGCCTCGCTGCGCACGCGATAGCGAAGCCCTTGCGCACGCAACGCGCTGCAACATATGGCCTGTTGCGCATTGATGCGGGTCAAAATTGCGCAATCAGCTGGGTCTTCGCCAGCTTGCACTAATCGCGCGATATGCGAAGCCACCCCCTGTGCTTCTTCGGCATCAGTATTATAAACCGTGCGCTCAATTCGATGCCCGCGTTGACGCGCAGATTTAAGCCGGAGATACTCGTGACGCACAGGCGAGGAAGCGAGCACTGTATTGGCATATCGGACGATTTGCGGGCTGGAACGATAGTCCGTGTCCAGACTAATATCAGCCGCCAGCGGCTTAAACTCGTCAGCAAAAGCGAGCAGGTCGTAACTTGACGCTCCAGCGAAGGAATAGATAGTCTGCGCTGGGTCACCCACCACGCACACATTGCGGTTGTCCCCCAGCCACAGACGCATAAGCCGATGCTGCAACGGGGAAACATCCTGGTATTCGTCCACGGTAAGCCATCCGATGGCGCGACGAATCTGCGCCGCAGCCTCCTCAAAGTCGCTCAGCACATGGCACACCATCAGCAGGATGTCATCGAAATCCATCTCACCACGCGCTGTTTTCTCCAGCTCATACGCCTCATATACGTCGGCGAAGCGCTCGGGCTCCATGCCAACAGGACGGCAACGCTCGATTGCAGCGGCCACACGCTGAACTTCACTGGGAGCCACCAAAGAAATCTTCGCCCAGTTAATCTCGTCGCGCACCGCCTTCACACTCATATCGTCCAGTTCATCAACAAGACCCACGCGACGCATGGCGCGTGCTGTAATGTCGTGAGCATCTTCGACGAGATAAGGAAAGGGCGCATCACACACGTCAGTCCACACGCGACGCAGTTGATGTAACGCTGCAGAATGAAACGTAGCCGCTTTCACCTGATCGCCTACGCCGAGCGACGACAAGCGCACACGCATTTCAGCGGCAGCCTTGACGGAAAAGGTGACGGCAAGCACACGCGAAGCGTCCCACGCACCAGAAGCACAGGCATGCGCGATGCGCCTAGTCACTGTGCGGGTTTTGCCCGCGCCAGCACCGGCAATAATGCGCACCGGCCCATCCAACGTTGTCGCCGCAGCCAGTTGCGCATCATCCAAACCATCGAGCAGCGCATCCATAGACCCCATTGTGACAAGCACCATGCCCAGCCCAGCTTCACGCCTAGCCAGCCACCAGCAGACTTACCACATCGCATTGAGTGCTGTGTCCGCTCATGTTCAACGTTTGTATGTATTTATGTATTAGGGTGGAGGTGTGAGTGAACGAAACGAACTAATGCTAGCCGCTCTGACTTCCGCAGCCATGCCATCCATTGTGGTGGCTGGTGTTTTCGCGGGCGCAACACATAAGCATGATATTGACCAAGCGCAAGTGCGCGATGCGGCAGGCACGCTGTATGACGTGTATGCATGCGATAGCGAGCGCGGGCGCAAGCTGCTTGCCGCGCGCGTGAAAGCATCTCACACACTGATGCAGACGCGGGAACCTGGCGGGCTCGGCTTTTCGCTCGGACGCGCACTCGCCTTCATGCCCGGCGACGGCACTGGGTCGACTGGAAACACGGCGGTGCTGGTGAATATGCATCAGGAAGGGCGCGAGCTGGCACTCGACCAGTTGTCGTTGGACGAATGTTCCTCGATGGGCACCGCGATTGGTGCAATCCACCGCTTGCAATCAGGCTTTCTTAACGAGGCTGGCTACCCTGTGTTCGCCACTGGTCAGATTCGTGCGCAATTGACGGCTTGGATTAAGCAGCTGCGCAATGCCGGCCATGTGCCGAGCGAAATCACCTCCAGTTGGGCGCGCATCATCGAAACGGAAGGATTATGGTCGTTCAACACCACAATGGTGCATGGCGGTTTTGAAGATGGCGATGTGAGATTTGACGGTTCAACCATCACCGCCATCAACAACTGGCAGAACATGCAAGTTAACGACCCTGCGCGAGATTTGGCTTGGATTTTCTCTAAACTCGACGAAGAACATCGTAATGCGGTGCTCACTTCATATAGCCGTATGATGGGCAACCGTCTTGACGATTTGATTATGCTTCGCGCCAACCTATGGGTGCAGATGGAGCAGGTGGGCGACTTCATTCGCGCGTTGAACCGAGCGGATAACAACGCCATTATCCAGTTCAAAGCGCAGGTTGACAGACTGGCACACCAGCTTGGCATCAGCACGCATACTGTCACAGAATCGCCAAGTAGCCCTGCGGTGAAACGCGACGATATGCCTTCGACCATCACGGTGGGTACGCTACTGGAAGACGAAGCACGGCGGCAAGCCAAAAGCGATAATCACAACGCTTCTGAGACAGACGACACGATGGACCCCGATCGCACAAGCTCCTCGCAGATTGCAGCCGCAGATCATGTTGCGCCGCCTCAGACTTCAGCCACGGTTATTCTGGATGAACTTGACGATGACACTGGCGAGGCAACAAGCGTTATACGTGCAGATGACACTGGCGAGAGCGATGTCACCTCCAAGCCAACATCAGTAGAAGATGCCATCGAGCCGAGCACCCACACTTCAGCCACCGAAGTCATCCCTCTGTTAGAACGTGACGAGCGCGCCTTGCGTGACGCGCAGTCTAGGCTTGAACTCGATGAGACGGACGAGACTGATGTGACTAATACAACAGGCAAATCGGACGAAACTGACGAAACTGACGAGACTCGCGCCATGACGCAAGCGTAAATCCGCACATCTGTTCGCGCACATACGAAAACACACAAAACATACAGAACAATAGAAAATCCACTGTTTATCAAAGGAGCAACCATGAATATCGAACTGGGCATTCAGCACGTATCACGCACCGTTACCTTCAGCACCGAGCATTCAGCAGAACAGGTCAATGAGACCATTACTGAAGCATTGGAAGCAAATAAGCCGATTGTGCTCACCGACGACAAAGGGCGGCAAATTGTTGTTCCAGCAGGTGCACTCGGCTACGCAATTATCGGTTCAGAAACCAAGCACGCTGTCGGCTTCGGCGCGCTGTGATTCCTAATGGGCGCAAAGCGAGTACAGCGACCACCACAGCCATCTAGCCCATCTATCTAGCCCAGCGGCAACGCGCCGCGGCACACAATTTCTTCAACAGTAGCCTCGTCAGTGAGGTTTTCCCCCAGCTCGTTCGGCTTGCCCTCGCCATGCCAGTCCGAGCCGCCGGTGACCAGCAGACCGAAATGCCGCGCCAAGCCAAGCAGTCGCGTGCGCTGTTCGGGCGAGTTGCCGCGATGCCACACCTCCAGCCCAGCAAGCCCATCATCAACCAACGCAGCAATCCGCTCATCTGACAAAAGCCGCCGATTGCGACTGGCATCACCGGCATGGGCAATAATTGAAACCCCTCCGGCCTCGCTCACCGCACGCACCACCTCACGCGTGCTGGGCGAAGGCGTTGGAATGTAGTATTTCGAACTCGCGCTCACCACACCCGCAAACGCTTCGCCGCGCGTGCGATACACCCCCGCAGCAACCAGTGCGTCAGCGATATGCGGCCGCCCAATCGTGGTGCGCTCGCCTTTCTTAACCTGAGCGAGCACGGACTGCCAACTGATCGGATAATCTTCCGACAAGCGTTGAACCATGCGCTGCGTGCGCTTAAGCCTAGCAGCGCGAGTAGCGTCAAATAGCTTAGTGATATGCGCATTATTGGGGTCGTACTGCAATCCCAGCACATGCACGCTCACTTCGCCATCAACTGCGGTGATTTCCGTACCGCACAACAGCGGCAGCGAAGCTTCATGCGCCGCCCGCTTGGCTTCATGCCAACCAGCGCTAGTGTCGTGATCGCTGATCCCCACACCACACAAGCCACGTCGCACAGCTTCGCTCACCAAATTTTCTGGGGTTTGCGTGCCGTCCGAAAACACAGTGTGGCAATGAATATCCCAGCCGACGCGTGGTGGGGCGGTCGGCATCTGATAATGCGTCATGCCCCCATCGTAGCTGCAAGCAACCATGAGACGCGCTACAGTGGTGACAGGCATTGAAAGGGGCGGATCATGAGTGAATTGGAAGTCACATTCGAGCGCAAGCCGCACGGCTGGCGGCACAGCGCCATTTGGGTTTATCTGGTAATGCTGGCGGCTTCTGCAGTGGCGCTGCTTGTTTCGTTCCTCTTAAGTGCTGAAACATTAGAACTTGCCCGACAGCCTGACCAACAATTGAGCTGCGATGTCAGCGCCGTGTTGTCATGTTCGACGGTGGCTCAGTCTTGGCAGGCAGAAATCGTGAAGTTCGGCGGGTTGAGCTATCCGAATGCTTTCTTCGGCATCGCCGCCGAATCGGTGTTCGTCACGATTGCTGTTATTGGCTTGGCGCGCATAACTGTGCCGCGCTGGTTTGCCAAATGCACTTGGTTTGGCGGGCTTGCAGCATTGTGTTATTCCTATTGGCTCACCTCGCAGTCGCTGTTCGTCATCAACGCGCTGTGCCCGTGGTGCTTGGTGCTGATGTTCACCACCACCATTCAGTTCATGGCGTTGAGCCACGCCACTGCTGTGGTGCAAGAACTGCCGGTGCGCAAAAATGGTAAGTGGCGCTGGCTTGACACCTATTATCGGCTTAATTACGACCTGATGGTCGATGTGGTGTGGGTGCTCGTGCTGATTGTGATTATCCTCGCTAAAGATGGGGCGGCGCTGTTTAGCTGAGGATGTAACTGCACATGCAGTTTGGACGAACATCTACAACAAAGTGATGTCACCAACTAGGGTAGCCGAGCCAATAAGCCGCACTGTCGATGCTGCTTCGTTTACTTCGACGCGCAGCATGCCGCCTAGCACGCTGATAACCCAACACTCGACGCCGGTTTTGGCGCACAAGGTGACCGCTGTGGCACACAACCCTGTGCCGCACGACAATGTCTCGCCGCAGCCGCGCTCGTGCACGCGCATGGTCGCCTCGCCGATGCCAGTCGCCGCGTCTACCTTGTCAACGCGCACGAATTCCACGTTCTGATCGGATTGCAGCACCGGCGCAACCTGCGGCTTGATATTCAAATCCAACGCCTCGACGTCAGGCAGATTCGACGTTCCGTCGGAAAGCACCGCCACAACATGCGGATTGCCCATATCAACGAAGGTGCCACGAGCCGAACCAGCAGTGCCTGGAATGCTCACCTCGTAGACGTCAAGCTCATCGCGCTTGAACCGACCCATCTCGACTCGAAACACGTTGCGGCCCAAACCGTCCACATCCCCCAACGCAACCAGCGTTTTCACCCCCGCCCTAGTGCCCAGACGAAACTCATCACCTTCGCCCGAACTGGCATAGCCGCACGATTGCGCGAACAAGGTGATGGCGCGTGTGCCATTGCCGCACATCTGCGCGAGGCTGCCGTCGGCGTTGCGATAGTCCATGAACCATTCGGCGCCCCCATCGCGGCATTCATCCTGCTGAGCGGAAGACAAATCCGAAACATCGTGCGGGTGGGCGAGACGAATCACCCCGTCGCCACCGATGCCGAAATGACGATCCGTCAACCGGCGCACCTCGTCGGCAGTCGGCTCGAAGCGCCCGTCTGGGTCGGCGTAGACCACAAAATCGTTGCCGGTGGCGTGCACCTTAGTAACCTGCTGAGGAATGCTCATACGCCCAACCTTACTCGCCCGTCATGCCTCACCGACAAGATTTCTCAACTACGCTCACTTGCGTTCGCTTCACTCGAAATAACAAAGGGCGTGCGATAACGACTTAAGCTAGGCTAAGAAATAGCCGAACGCACGCAACCGAGCAAACCTAAGGAGGAATCGCATGAGCTCAACTGCGCCAATCGGCGTATTCGATTCAGGCCTTGGCGGCCTGTCGGTGGTTCGCCGAATCATGACGAATATGCCGCACGAGCGGGTGTTGTATTTCGGCGATTCAGCCAACGCGCCCTATGGAGCCAAAACCCCAGAGCAGGTGCGCGCGTTAAGTTTCGCCGTTGCTGAACGCCTGATTAGCCAAGGCGCCAAGGCCATAGTCGTCGCGTGCAACACCGCCACTTCCGCCGCGATAGAAGATTTGCGCGAAGCGTGCAAGATTCCGATCATTGGCATGGAACCGGCGTTGAAGCTCGCGTGCGAGCGTGGGGGCAGCCAGCGCCAGCGGGTGATCGTCGCGGCCACCGAGCTAACGTTGCGCGAGCGCAAGTTTGCCAAGCTGATGGAACGTTTCGACGCTGAACACACGATTTTCAAAGAGCCGTGCCCTGATTTGGTTCAAATCGTCGAATCGGGGCGGCTAGGCGAGCGTGATCTGGTAATGAAGGCATTGCACTCCCATTTCGATCGCTATGATTTGCACGCAGTCGATTCTGTGGTGCTCGGCTGCACCCATTTCGTGTTTTATCGTGACTATTTTGGCGAATTGTTGCCCGATTCGGCGGCGATCATCGACGGCAACGAAGGCACGGTGCATCATCTTTCCCTCGTGCTGGAATCGCTGGGGCAACTCGCACCGAACAGCCAAATCGGTTCCATCGAGCTGTCCAACTCCGATTCCAGCGATCGCATCGCACAGCTGTCGCGCGAGTTACTCAGCCGATAACCCTCAGCCGGTAACCCTTCAACCAACAACACCCAGTCGACAACCCTTCAGTCGACAGCACTCACCCAACACGGTGCCACTCCCGTTTTGTCCCCTCAGGGCGCGTAAGCTCATGAACAGCTTGAGAGGAAAGGACACAAGTATGGCTAGCCAGCATCGCACTGCATTAATCGACGTGGGCGGGGGCTTTCGCGCGATCTACGGCGCGGGTGTGATGGATCGCTGCCTTGAGGATGGCATCACCTTCGACCACTGTTACGGCGTTTCTGCTGGCAGCGCGAACATGGTGTCTTTCATTGCGGGGCAACACGGGCGCAATCACAAGTTCTATACCGAATATGCTTTTCGCAAGGAATATGCCAGCGTCGACAACTTCATTAAGAAGCATAATTTCGCGGATCTTGATTACGTCTATGGCACGTTGAGCAACCACGACGGCGAGTATCCGGTGGATTTCAATGCGTTCGAAGCTAATCCCGTCGGCTTCACGGTGGTGGCCTGCAACGCCGAGGACGGCTCGACGAAGTACTTTGACAAGTCGGATGTGAGCTTCGATAATTTCAACATCATGAAAGCTTCCAGTGCTGTGCCGGTGGCGTGCGAACCGTACATGATCGACGGGGTTCCCTATTACGACGGCGGCATCGCCGACCCCATTCCCGTACGCAAGGCTTTGAATGACGGTTATAAGCGCGTGGTGGTGGTACTTACACGCCCAAAGGACGTGTTGCGCGAGCAGAAGAAGGACGTGGCTCCGGCAAAGATTCTCGAACGTCGTTACCCTGCCGCTGCCGAGCGGCTGCTCAATCGCTATCAGACCTATAACACTGAGGTCTCCTTGGCCAAGAAATGCGAGCGAGATGGCCGCGTGCTCATTCTTGCGCCGGAGAGCCTGTATGGCTTGCGCACGTTAAGCAAGTCCTTTGAAGGCTTGGAGCGCATGTACCGCGCGGGATATGCGGCTGCCGCAAGCATCCCTGAGTTTCTTGCAAGCTGAATATGTTTACTCTATGCTGTTAGAGCAATAGTTTGCAACATTCAATAAATATGTTTACTAAACGATGCGTATACGTTGGCCTATCCTGCCCCATTCTGATAGCTCGCCACTCACCATATTTATAATACAAAACAACCTATTTGCACTTCGTAAACACTTGCCCTACTCTTTACTAAAGAGAACCACTCATCGTCAATGAAGCAATGAGATACAAGAAAGCAGGTCGCTGATGCTCGCCACAATCCCCTCCTCCGCATGGATCACCGATCCAGGAGTGTTCGCCGTAAACCGCGTGGCCGCGCACTCGAACCACACATTCTTCACACACGCGCCCCAGCTGGGCGAAACCAGCGACTTGAAGCAAACACTGGACGGCGAATGGAAGGTCGCCATCGCAGAAGCCGCAGACGTAAACCTCGAGTCTGCGCCGTTTGCCGCCAAAGACTTCAACGACAGCTCCTTCACACACATCAACGTCCCCAGCCAACTGGAAACGCAAGGCTTGCTCAAAGCGCAATATGTCAATATCCAATACCCGTGGGACGGACACGAGGACCTGAGCGCACCGAACGTGCCGAGCCGCAACCATGTGGCCATCTACCGTCGATCTTTCCGTATCAACGAAACCCTCGCACGCACGGCGGCACAAGCGGGCACCATCACGATGACCTTCCATGGCGCAGCCTGTGCCATCTACGTATGGATCAACGAGCAATTCGCTGGCTTCGGCGAAGATGCCTTCACCCCCAGCGAGTTCGACGTGACCGCACTGCTTAACGACGGCGAGAACACCGTCACCGTGGCATGTTACGAGTTTTCAAGCGCTAGTTGGTTGGAAGACCAGGACTTCTGGCGCTTGCACGGCCTGTTCCGCTCGGTAGAACTGACGGCCCAGCCTCATGTGCATATCGAAGATATCAAGCTTGAAGCCGATTTCGACCACACTAGCGGCACCGGCACGCTTGACGCCGCCTTGCTGATTCGCAATGCCAAGCAAGAAGTCGCCATCACCGCCACGATTACCGACGCGAGCGGCGCGACAGTGTGGGAAGGCACGCAGCCAGCAGCTGCACAAACAGCCATTTCTTCTGGGCAACTGCATGGCATTGCGCCTTGGAGTGCAGAATCACCAAACCTCTACACGCTGACCCTCACCTTGCTTGACAAAGACGGCAGCACGCTCGAAACTGCAGTGCAACGCATCGGGTTCCGCCGCTTCGGCATCGAAAACGGCGTGATGAAGCTCAACGGCAAACGCATCGAGTTCAAGGGCGTCAACCGTCACGAGTTCGACATGCGCTCAGGCCACACCCTCAGCAAACAGGACATGATCGACGACATCATATTCTGCAAGCGGCACAACATCAACGCCGTGCGTACCTCGCACTATCCCAACGATCAACGTTGGTACGACCTGTGCGACGAATACGGCATCTATCTGATCGACGAAACGAACATCGAAACACATGGCACTTGGACAATCCCTGGCGATGTGCCCACTCCCGACACCGCCATCCCTGGCAGCAAACCCGAATGGGAGGGCGCGTGCGTGGATCGCATCAACAGCATGATGAAGCGCGATTACAACCATCCGTCGGTGCTGATCTGGTCGCTGGGCAACGAATCGTATGGCGGCGACGTATTCCGCGCAATGTATCGCCATGCGCACGGGCTCGACCCGCGCCGCCCTGTGCATTACGAGGGAATCGTTCACGCGCGCGAGTGGGACGATGTCACCGACATCGAAAGCCGCATGTACGCACACGCCAACGAAATCGAGGAATATCTTAAAGGTAACCCGAAGAAGCCTTATATTTCATGCGAATACATGCATGCGATGGGCAACTCCGTGGGCAATATAGACGAATACATCGCGCTGGAACGCTATGAGCAATACCAAGGCGGCTTCATCTGGGATTTCATCGACCAGGCGTTGCTCAAGCAGGATGCCGATGGCAGCGAGCGGCTGTGCTACGGCGGTGATTTCGGCGACAGGCCGAGCGATTACGAGTTCTCGGGCAACGGTCTGCTGTTCGCCGATCGCACCGCCACGCCGAAAGCGCAGGAAGTCAAGCAGTTGTATGCGAACGTGCGTATCATGCCGGATGAGAACGGCGTGACGATAGAGAACCGCAATCTGTTCGTCTCCACCGGCGATTTCACGTTCGCTGTGCGCATGCTGGCCGACGGCAAGCCGGTATGGCAAGCCGAGCGTCGTTTCGACGTGGAACCCAAGCAAACCGAGCGGTTCGCGGTCGAATGGCCAAGCGCACCGAGCGGGGCGGAAGTGGTGTACGAGGTGGCGCAATGCCTCGCCGCACCGACGAATTGGGCGCCAGCCGGCTACGAGCTGTGCTTTGGTCAGCATATTGCGACCGGCGCTGATTCCCCCACCTCCCTCACCGCCCAATCAGCAACAGAGGTTGCACCAAGCGACGGCGCGATAACCCTGGGCCGTTGGAATGCCGGAGTGAGGGGCGCAGGGCGCGAGATTCTCTTGTCAAAGTCACAAGGCGGCATCGTTTCCTATACCTTCCAAGGACGCGAGTTCGTGTTGCGCCGCCCGCAGATCACCTGCTTCCGCCCGCTCACCGACAACGACCGCGGCGCCGGGCACGGCTTCGAGCGCGCGCAATGGATGACGGCGGGGCGCTATGCCAAGTGCGTCGACACCCGCATCGAACAGCTCGACGCAGCTAGGTTGAAAGCCACATACACCTACGAACTGGCCACACCACAGCGCTCAGAAGTCATCGTCGCCTATGAGGTCAGCACTTCGGGTCGCGTGCATCTGAGCGTGGATTATCCGGGCGAAAAGGGACTGCCGACCCTGCCCGCGTTCGGCATCGAATGGATGCTGCCCGTGGCCTATTCCCGCTTGCGTTTCTATGGCTTGGGGCCAGCCGAAACCTATCACGACCGCAAGAACGGCGGCAAGCTAGGCATCTGGAACACCAGCGCCTATGCGGATCACGCGCCGTATCTGACACCGCAGGAGACCGGCAATCACACTGAGGTGCGCTGGGCGGAAATCACCGACGAGGCAGGCCACGGCTTGCGTGTTTCGCGCCACAGCGAGCAAACCTTCGACATGAGCCTATTGCCATACAGCAGCTTCATGATCGAGGAGGCGACACATCAGGAGGAACTGCCCGCACCGCAGCACATGTTCCTGCGTCTGATGGCCGCACAGATGGGTGTCGGCGGCGACGATTCATGGGGTGCGCCCGTGCATGCGCAACATCAGATTCCCGCCGATAAGCCGCTGCGGCTCGATGTCGATCTGGAGATTATCTAGCGTAATGATGCGTTCGACTGAACGGGTATACACCCAGTTGCATGCCTAGTCACACATCAAGCCGCATACCAAAACGAGCCGGTTTACCTAAAAGCAAACCGGCTCGCACACTACTCTGCCTGAAAGATTAAAAGGCCAACTCAGTCGTCGACCTCGCCACCCTCCACCACGATGTCATCAGGATTGACATCATCGCCATACACCGGCTTCAAGGTCTCCTCATAATCCTTGTGGAAGAAGTTTTCTTTGCCGAGCTTGACGATTTCGCTGTTGATGAAGTCGAGCAGCTCCTTGTTGCCTTTCTGCACGGCAGGGGCGATGGTGTCCTCGTCGCCGAGTTTGGTGATGCCCACCGTGAAGCCCCTGTTGGACTTCGCCTACGCGAGCACTTCGGTGTTCTCGGTTGAGAAGGCGTCTCCACGGCCGTCGAGCAGCGCGTTGTAGGCGTCGGAATACTGGTCGTACTTCTGCAGCTTGACATTCGGAGCGTTCTTCTCGAACCAAGTCTCGGCGGTGGTGCCCTTGGCGATGATGAGGGTCTTGCCGTCCAGCTGGCTGACATCGGTGATCGGGGCATCTTCAGGTGAAACAACACCAAGCGCCACCTTCATGTAAGGCTTAGCAAAATCGACTTTCTGCTTTCGCTCGTCAGTAACGGTGAAGTTAGCGAGCACAATATCCACCTTATTGGAAGTGAGCACATCCACACGAGCAGCCGGATCTACAGAAGTATATTCAACTTCCACACCCAAGTCCTTGGCCAGTCGCTGCGCGAAATATACATCATATCCGGCGTTCTTACCGTCCGTATCGATATAGCCGAACGGAGCCTTGTCAGAAAATACAGCGACCTTCAACTTGCCGGACTGCTTGATCTCGTCCAGCGTGCGCGCCTTGGCATTAGACGAGCTGGATGAGCCGGACGCGCTGGAAGCTGAATCGCTCGGCGTTGCAGCGTTTGGACCGCAGGCAGCAAGAGATGCGCCCATAATAATCGCCGTTGCAGCAGCGATAATAGCCTTAAATGGCTTGACATTGATGGTCATTGGTATTTCCTTCCTCTCTGTGCCCCCTCACAAAGAGGAGGCAAGTTTTCGATTACCGCTGATTACGGCTTGTCATGTCCAGCACGTTCAAATTCGAAGGTGCGCAGGAATTGCCGCGCGCGTTCGGTTTCAGGTTGAGTGAAAAAACGCTCGGGGCTATCGCAACGCTCGATGATGTGGCCATCTTCCAGCAACATCACCTCGTCCGCAATGGCGCGGGCAAACCCCATCTCGTGCGTGACAATCACCATCGTCTGCCCGGCTCGGGCAAGTCCAAGCATCACATCAAGCACCTCACGCACCATCTCCGGGTCGAGAGCCGCCGTGATCTCGTCAAACAGCAGCACTTCAGGGTGCAGGATCAGCGCCCGACAGATGGCGACACGCTGACGCTGCCCGCCGGACAGTTCATGCGGCCAGGCGTCCTTACGGTCGGCCAGACCGACCCGCTCAAGCAGCTCGATCGCCTCGCGTTCAACCTCGGCCTTGTCGCGGCGCAACACCAGCACCGGCGCCATCATGATGTTTCCCAACACTGTCTTGTTGGGAAACAGGTCGTAGCTTTGGAACACCATGCCAATGCGCGTTCTCAACTCACTGGAACGGTGCGACCGCCCGGCTTGTTCACTGCCTGGCTGCCCGGTTTCAATCACCTCGCCACTCAAAGCAATGTCGCCACCTTGGATGGGCTCCAAACCAGCAATAGCGCGCAGCAGGGTTGATTTGCCGGAGCCGGAGGGCCCGACCACCACCAGCACGCGGCCTTTGGGTACCTCGAAGCTCACGTCGTCAAGCACGCGCCTGTTCGCATTGGCGTATTGTTTGGTCAGATGCCTTACGGACAGCGCTGCATTGCCGCCAGCCTGCTCAGTCATTCGCCCACCTCTTTTCCAATCGCCGAGCCACAATGGACAATGGCCAGCACACGATGAAATACATAAAGAAAATCACCCCGTAAATCCACAAGGTTCCGTTCGGGTATTGAAAGCGATTCGCGTCGATGATCTGCTGGCCCACCTTAATCACCTCAACCACACCAAGCAGCACGGCCAAGGACGTGGTTTTCACGATGCGTGTGGCGAGATTCACCGAAGCGGGCAACAATCGGCGCAACGCCTGCGGCAGCACCACATGCACGAAGCTTTGCCAATCACTCAACCCCAACACATACGCCGATTCGGATTGGATTTCAGGAATCGACTGCAAGGCGCCTCTCACCAAATCGCCAAGTTCCGCCCCACCCCACAGAATGAACACCAGCACACACGCACCGACAGCATCCAAATTCCAGTCAAACCAGCGGGCGAAGCCATAGTAGGCAAGGAACAGCAAAGCCAGTTGCGGCATGATGCGAATGAAATCAAGATAGACGCGCATCAGGAAGCGAACCACTGGGTTACGCAGCGTCATCAACCAGCCGACCAACAATCCCACGGGAATGCACGCCCCCACAGACACGACCGCGATCCACACCGTCACCCACAGTCCTTGCAACAGACGAAGTAAGACCCCCGGTTGCAAGAGGATATCAGCGCCGCTCATAGTCGAACCTCCTCTCCAGCCAGAAGCCGAACAGGGAAATCGGCAGCAGGATGACTAGATAACTCACCACCAGCATGAACAGCGATTCATAGGTGCTGTAGTACATGCCGATCAGGTCTTTGGCCATATACATCACGTCCGCGAGCGCGATGGCGGACACCACCGACGATTCCTTGATCAGGAAGATTACGTTGGCCACCACGCCTGGGATGGCGCCGGAAACAGCTTGTGGCAGCACCACGCGCACAATAGATTGCCACGGACTCAACCCCAGCACATACGCGGTTTCGTGTTGCACTTTGGGTACAGCCTCAAGACCCGCTCGCATCGCCTCGGCCATATAGGATCCGCCAAGGAAGCCGAGCCCCACGATGGCACAGGTCTCAGCCGGCCACAGCACACCCAATTTTGGCAAGCCAAAAAATAGGAAATACAGCTGCACAAGCAGTGGTGTGTTGCGGCTGATTTCGATATAGACGCGCACGAGTTGCCTTGCCACTGGGATACGGGCCAGTTCGATGCCGGCGCAAACCAGTCCCACAACGAGCGAAAGAGCAATGCCGATCGCGCAGATGAAGAGGGTCATCAACGTGCCATTGATAAAGAAAGGCGCGTAACGCTGGACGAACGACCAGTCGAACATAGCACTCCTTTCTTATTGCCTATTTCGTATTGCCTATTTCGTATTCGGCTTACTTGAGCATAGCGGATTCAATGTTTCGATAAACAAACAGGCATAGCTTGTGTTAGCTTATGGCGGCGGTGCGAGTGACGCTGCGGCGTGGTTATAGAGATTAGTTATGGAATGCTAGCGCATTAGATTGTGGACGGCGTAAAGTTCACGCAAAGGCTATACACTGAACAACCATGGATATTACGAAGGCGTTGACGCAGTTCGGGGCATCGGGCGACGAGCCTGTGTTTGTGTTGCTGCACGGCTGGGGAGCTGATGAGCACGATCTGCCAGAATTGTTAAATTATTGCGGTTGCACCTCGGCCGATTACGCATCGCTGCAAGCACCGATCCCTTATGGCATGGGCTACACTTGGTTCGGCGAATGGGCACATGAGGGCGTGCCGGAAGGTGAATCGCTGTCTCAGCAGGCGGACAAGGCTGCTGAAGCGATTGACCGTTGGATTGCCGTGAATATCGACGATTCGCGCCCTGTGATCACGTTTGGATTCTCGCAAGGCGGACTACTTGCCGCACATCTGCTGCGACTGAACCCCGCGCGATATGCGGCTGCAATCTGCTGTTCTGGATGGCTTGCCCCCGGCTCGCTGCCCGGCGACCACACGCTGACAGAATCACAGCCGCCCGTATTCTACGGCCACGGTGAACTCGACCCCATTTTCAGCACAGAAGAAGTGTCATCCATGAGCGCGTTCTGGCGCGTGCACGGCACACTAAGCGAGCACATCTATGCAGACATGGCACACTCTATTTCCATGCCAGAAATGCGCGATATTCAGCGCTTTTTAGAAACCAATAATCTCATTCGTGCCCGAATGTGACGCCTGAACCGCGCAGGTTCATACTACTCGCACGCTATGGTGGCGAAAGAATACTTATTTTATATGCACACAGTATGAGGAGCAGTGATGACTGAAGAACGCACCGCGTATGGTTGGGGTCTGGCGAGCGTGGATGCCGCTGGGAACACGTTGGATGTATGGTATCCGCAGCTGGCGTTGGGCACCGCCCCCGACGAGACCAGCCGCCCGAATCATGATTTTGCTGATTTGGCTCATGACGAGCCTGACGCGCGCGGGGTTAAGCGCGTGCCGGTATTCACTATCAGCCAGCTTGACGAGCCGATTACTAGCGCAGCGGACGCTTACCTGAAGCTACACCTGATGAGTATGCGCTTAGTCAGGCCGAATACACTGAATCTTGATGGTATTTTCGGCGCGGTAAACAATGTTGTGTGGACGAATTATGGCCCGTTCGCCATCGCGGATTTCAACCAGCGTAAAGCCGATGTGGAGGCCGCGGCCTTGCGTGCAGCGCGTTCGCTCACCGCGAGCGCAGGGTTGCCGTATGCTGCACCGACTGCCACTGTGAGCGTGCTGGCCATTGACAAGTTCCCGCGCATGATTGATTACGTAGTGCCTTCCGGCGTGCGTATTAGCGACGGCGACCGTGTGCGCTTGGGAGCGTACTTGGCTGAAGGCACCACAGTGATGCACGCCGGTTTTGTTAATTTCAACGCCGGCACGCTCGGCACCTGCATGGTGGAAGGGCGCATTTCGCAGGGCGTTGTGGTGGGCAACGGTTCCGACATCGGCGGCGGCGCATCAATTATGGGCACACTGTCTGGCGGCGGCAAGCTCAGAAACTCTATTGGTGAGCGCTCTTTGCTCGGCGCGAATGCTGGCATTGGTATTTCACTGGGCGACAATTGCGTGGTCGAGGCGGGCCTCTATGTGACAGCCGGCACCAAAGTCACCATTTGGGACAA
This sequence comes from Parabacteroides merdae, assembly GCA_963623245.1. Classification (GTDB taxonomy): domain Bacteria; phylum Actinomycetota; class Actinomycetes; order Actinomycetales; family Bifidobacteriaceae; genus Bifidobacterium. Next base: position 13,841 of record CAVFKU010000006.1, on the reverse strand, counting down.
GGACAAGGCTGCTGCCGGTGAACCATTGGACGTGGTCAAGGGCGCAGATTTAAGCGGCAAAGACAATATTCTGTTTATTCGCAATTCGACCAATGGCCGTATTGAAGCCCGTCACCGCAAAACCGGCATCGAGCTCAACGAACAGCTTCACAAGAACTAGTTCTGCCGCATCGCGCTAGCAAGCGAAGATTTCTCCACTCCAACCTAACAGCCTTCGGGTGAAATGGATGTGGGCGAGGCTTGGATTAGCCGAAACGTGCAATTAATGAACCCCGCCAAAAGGCGGGGTCTATTTTCTGTCCAGCTCAAGCTGGATTGCGACAGCCCACTGGGCTATCGCTACGTTTCAGCTATTCATGGATTAGCCGAAACGTCCCGAAACGTAGCGCTCGGCTTCTTCGTTCTGGGGGTTGTTGAACATGGTGGTGGTGTCGGTGAAGTACTCCAGGTGGCCGGGCTGTCCGACGGCCTTCAGGTTGAAGAAGGCGGTGTAGTCGGCGATACGCGCGGCCTGTTGCATGTTGTGCGTGACGATGACGATGGTGTAATCGTTCTTCAGCTCGTTGATCAGATCCTCGACGGCCAGAGTGGAAATCGGGTCGAGCGCGGAGCACGGTTCGTCCATCAGCAACACCTGCGGGTGCACGGCCACGGCGCGCGCAATGCACAACCTCTGCTGCTGGCCGCCCGACAGCCCGATGCCGGGGTTGTCCAGACGATCCTTGACCTCATTCCACAGGTTCGCGCCACGCAACGCCCACTCGACCAGATCGTCGGCGTCCGACTTGCTGATCTTGCGGTTGTTGAGCTTAACGCCCGCGAGCACGTTTTCACGAATGGACATGGTGGGGAACGGGTTCGGACGCTGGAAGACCATGCCAATATCACGGCGCACGGCCACTGGGTCGACATCCTTGGCGTACAGGTTCTTGCCTTCGAGCAGCACCTCGCCCTCGCAATGCGCACCGGGGATGATCTCGTGCATGCGGTCGAGTGTGCGCAGCACCGTCGACTTGCCGCAGCCGGAAGGCCCGATGAACGCGGTGACCTTGTTGGCTTCAATGTTAATGTTCACGTCTTCCACGGCTAGGAAGTTGCCGTAGTAGATGTTTAAGTGATTGACATCAATGCGTTGTCCCATAAGATTTCCTTGAATTGAAGTTTGTTTGAAGTTTACGACATTTCCTGCTTTGCAGGCACTCTATGCGCTCTATGCTTTGCGCGCACTGCGCGCTCGCCAACCGCCTCACCGCTCGGATTTTACGGCGAACACCTTCGCCACCAAACGCCCGATAAGGTTCAAAATAAGCACGATGAGGATCAGCACCAAAGCCGCCGCCCAAGCGCGTTCCATCGGAATGCTGGTGACGCACGAAATATCCGCACCGACTGGGCAGGTGGCATTGAGCTTGGAATATTCCTGATAGACATACACCGGCAGCGTGGTCATCTGCCCACTAAACAGATTGAAGTTTGTGGAGACGATAAAGCCGGCCGTCATCAGCAGCGGCGCCGTTTCGCCGATCACACGCGCAATAGCGAGAATGCAGCCCGAAACAATACCCGGCAATGCGGTGCGCAACACAATCTTGGTGATGGTGCGCTGCTTGGTGACACCCAGCGCGTAGGACGCCTCGCGCAAATCGTGCGGCACAATCTTAAGCATTTCCTCGCTGGACTTCACCACGGTAGGCAACATCAGCAGCGAGAGGGCCACAGAGCCCTCAAAACCGTTGATAGTGCCAGGGCCGATAAGAATGGCAAACATCGAGAACGCGAAGAGACCTGCCACGATGGAAGGAATGCCGCTCATCACATCCACCAGCAATGTGATGGCGCGAGCAAGCTTGCCATGGTTGGAATATTCCACTAAATACACCGCGCACATCAAGCCGATGGGAATCGAGATGAGCATAGCGCCGAAAGTGATTTCCAGCGTGCCGATGATGGCGTGCAGCACACCGCCGTACCCGCCGGAAGGGGTAGCATTGCCGCCCACCACGTTGGTCATGTTGTAGCTTAAAAAGTTCAAGTTCAAGCGCTTGGCACCGTTGACAATGGTTGTCCACAGCACGGAAACGAGCGGGATTAGCGCGATTACAAAAGCCAACGAGATCAACACCTTCATGGCAACGTCTTTGCGCTTGCGTGCGGCCACAAAGGAGCGGGTGGGCTTGAACTTATCGAAATCGATGACTGGTGCGCCATCCATCGGAGATTGCTCTACCATCATGCACTCGCTTTCTCGGTGATTTTACGGGCAATAAAGTTCACCACAAATGTAATAAGGAACAGCACTAGGCCGGTGCCAATCAGCACGGAAACGCCCAAGGAGTTCGCTTCTGGGTATTGCGCGGCGATATTGGCAGCAATCGTCTGGTTCTGCGAGGCTTGCAACAGTTTGATCGAATAATTCAAGCCCGGAGACAGAATCATCAGTACTGCCATTGTTTCGCCGAGCGCACGCCCCAACCCCAGCATGGAAGCAGACACTACACCCGACTTGCCGAACGGCAGCACGGCGAGTTTGATCATCTCCCACTTGGTCGCACCAAGCGCCAACGCCGCTTCTTCCTGCAAGCGCGGGGTCTGCATGAAGATGTCGCGCGACATGGAGGTGATAATCGGCAAAATCATGACAGCCAACACCACCGCCACCGTGGCGACGGTGCGCGACGGGTTGGCAGCAGGCCCAGCGAACAGCGGAACCCACCCAAAGAGCTTCGCTACCCAATTCCAGAACGGGAAGATCGAAGGCACCAGCACCAAGCCACCCCACAGGCCGTAAATCACCGAGGGGATGGCGGCGAGCAGATCCACCACGTAGCTTAAGACGGCGGCGAGCTTCTTGGGTGCGTAATGCGAAATGAACAGCGCGATACCCACCGAAACGAAAAAGGAAATTACCAGCGCCAGCGCCGACACCAGCACAGTGCCGAACAGCAACGGGCCGACATACTCCCAGAAATTGGTGGCTTTGCCTCCGGTGAAGTTGACGATGGTCTCGCTATTGGCCTTCTGATCGCCGCCGATGAGCGGCCAGGCGCGGAACAGCAGAAATAGCGCCACCGCGGCGAGCACCAGCAGAATGAGGATGCCGCAACCGTAGGCAATGCCTTTGAACACCTTGTCGGCAGTTTTGCCTGAAGGTTGGCTGACAGCCTTGTTATTTTGCGAACTCACAGGTTCTCCTTGAAACGAAATATTGGCCTCCCGATGACGTCAAGCGGCAAGCTGCAGGGTGATGTCATGCGAGCTGCCGCACCACCCTACAGTCAAGTTTACTGCCGCTTAAGCCAACAGCAATGTCAGGTCACACAGTTTTGATGGCCGCAATGGAAGCGCTGATCTTCTTGGTCAAACTGCTGGGCAGTGGCGCAGTGCCGGCCGCTTGCTGGGCGGCTTGCTGTCCTTCACTGCTGGTGACGTAAGTGAGCCACGCCTTGGCAAACTGGGCAGTCTTGGCGTCCTTGTAAGCGGGGCAGACGATGTCATAAGAAACCAAAACAATCGGATAAGCGCCGTCGGCTTCGGTGTTGTGGTTAAGCTTGACAACCACGCGATTGGCACCATTGGCAGAAGAATCAATTTCGGAATCCTCGACCACCTTGGAGCCAGCTTCAGCAGAAATCTCGGTGTACTTGTTGCCGACTTTGACGGCCACAGTGCCGAGGGTGCCCACCTGGGAGAAGTCGGCGTAACCGATAGTGCCGTCGGCCTGCTTGACAGTGGAAATCACGCCAGAAGTGCCCTTGGCACCTTGACCAACCTCGTTCGGCCAGTTCTCGGAGAGATCATATTCCCACGCATCAGGGGCCACGTCCTTAAAATAGCTCACGAAATTCTGCGTGGTGCCGGACTTATCGGAACGGTGCACCACGGTGATTGCAGTGTCAGGCAAGTTCATCTTCGGGTTCTGCGACTTGATGGCTTCATCATTCCACTTGGTGATCTTGCCATCAAAAATCTTGGCAATGGTTTGCGCATCCATATTGATGTGCTTACCTGCATCCGAAATGCCCTTCAGGTTAAACACCACGGCAATCGGGGAAACATATACCGGCACATCGAAGGCGGTGCCAGAGGCGCACACGTCCTTGGACTGCTCGATTTCCTCATCTGCAAGCGCCTTGTCAGAACCCGCCCACGCGGTGGCGCCAGTCAGGAAGGTTGACACGCCCGCACCAGAACCGGAGGGGTTGTAGGCGATCTTGGCGTCTGGATTTGCGCTTTGGAAACCTGCAACCCATGCGTCAACGGCGGCCGACTGTGAGGAAGCGCCTGCACCGGCGAAGTCACCGGAAATCTTGGTGGAAGTAGTGGAGGCGGAGCTACTAGATGAAGTGGTGGCGACATTATCACCGCAAGCGGCGAGCGAGGCCAGCATCACCAAGCTGGAAGCAGCAGCCAGCGAACGGGCGACAATATTTTTGCTCATGGCATTTTTGCTCATGGTTCTCATTTCCTTGTGTCAACTATTGTGGCAACGCGGTTTTGCGCAAGCCGTTTGTTATGACAGTTACCAGCCTATGCGCATTACAGAGCAACTTGAGCCGAACTCGGTGAACAGAAGATGAACAATTGCCAATTTGTTTTGCTGACGCCCATATCACGCGAGTCCAAACAGGTGATAAATATGCTCATCAAACCACGCGTAACCCAAATCAAACGAGGGGGCGACACCTGCACGCATGGCTAGACCAACAATCATCCACGCCAACAGCAGCATCACAGGGATAAGCACCCATTGGATGATGCGGCAGATCCGTTGCGTGCGCCGCAACCAAAGCGGATTATTCCAGCGGGCTTCGCGCTTGAGCTGCCTTGGACTTAAGGGCTTGTGTTTCTTTGTTTTGGCCATTTTATTCCTCCTCCTGATGCGGGATTGGATGGTCTGCATCGTCTGTGCCAGCATCACTATCATCGCCGGCATCATTACCACCGTTAGCAGCAGTATTAGCAATAGCATCAGCAGCAGCACCGCCACCGGCATCACTATCATTGTCACTAACACTGGGCTCACTCAACGGCTTAAGCCGCACATGAGCTGCCCCTCTCTGTCGAAGTTTCCACCCCACGCGGGCAATTCTTGCACGGTAGGCAATCGTTCCACAACGCGACCACACCACCATCAGCACAATCAACACCACCACAAGAATCCAAGCGATCCATTCCGGCGGATATGTAGGACCTTGCGTGTCAGTTTCTGTTGTAGGCACTCCTGTGATGAGCAGTCGGTGCGAGTTAATGCCATACGGTGTACAGGTCAACAGCGTGACCATATTCTTACCTTCAATTGGCTGCAGTTTGCTGGTGTCCTGCGGTTCGATGATGTCAATCGACGTCACTTTGTAGCTCAACGTGCGATTCAAAATACGCAAACGGAAAATATCGCCTTTTTTCACGCGCGTAAGATTGGTGAACAACATTTTGGAAGGCAAGCCTGTGTGCCCTGTAATCACAGGATGAATTGACGTGCCCGACACCGGCAATGCTGTGGTAGCGATATGACCAGCACCTTTATCCAGATTATCGTCAGACGTACCGTGATAAATCGGCAAATCGATGCCAGCCGTAGGCACTTCTACATAACCCATCACGCCAGTGCCAAGAGGGTCGAGCATCTCTTCATAACGGTCAAGCGGGGAAACAACCTCTTTCACACTGAACGGGTCGCGCACTTTCGGATAGCCCAGCTCGTGATTGTAATCCTGCGCTTCCTTCCACATCTTGTCAAGATCAGAGTGATCCATCTCACCGACTATGCGATTATAGTTCTCCATTTCGATTCTGACGGCTCTGGTATATGTCCAGTTCGCCACCAGCGGATAAGCAACCATCGCTCCACCGATAAGCAGTACAAGAGTTGCAACAAGGCGACCGATAATGCGCCCTGCTTGTCGCTTTTTGCGCTTAGGAGTTGCAGCTTTCGTCATAAGCGTTCTCCTTCACTTGGAATAACAGGAGAGGGTGCGCCAATCTTAGGCAGAATAGCGGTAGCGTCAAGCGCATCAAGCTTGTTCGGCTCACTCGATGCAGTCGACACTTCCGATTCAGACGGTTCCCTCGGTTTGACTGGTTCACTTGGATTGTCCGATTCACTTGGATTGTCCGATTCACTTGGATTGTCTGGCTCAGGCGGAGCTCCAGCTCCGGCAGACTGCTCAGCTTCAAGCCTTCGCAGCGCAATACGCGCGGACTGACGCTGCGAGCCAACCACCATGAATGTGCCACTGGAGAACACGAACGCAATCACCAACGTCAACAGCAGCCACCACGGCATCGGCTGGCGCAGCGAGTCAAGATTGTCAGGCAAGGTGGTGGGCACGCCCCGCACCAGCAATCGATGCGAGTTGATGCCATATGGCGTACAAGTCAGCAGCGTCACCCACTCTTTATCTTTTTCCACCTGAATTTCAGAAAGATCCTCTGGCTTGACCACCCTTATCTGATCAACTTTGTACGCCAGTTCTTCACCAAGCACATTGATGATGAAAATATCACCCTTCTTCAACCGAATCAGATTAGTGAACAGTGTTTTGTTTGGTATGCCTGTATGCCCGGTAATCACGGCGTGCGTTCCTTTGCCTCCAATAGGAAGGGAAGTCTGCGCAATATGACCAGTGCCCTCATCTAACACATCGTCGGATGTGCCGTGATGAATTGGCAGATTGACATCAATAGAAGGAATCTCGATGGTGCCCATCAAACCATTGCCGTCAACATCTAGCACCTCGTCGTAATTGGTGGGCAGGGCATATCCGCTGCCTTCCACGAACGGATCGTGCACCGGATCTCCCGCCAAGTTTTCGTTGTATATGCGCGCTTCTGCCAACATTTTCTTGCGTTTGGCTTTGTTGATACTCGAAACGGTTTTGGAATACGCTGCAACCTGATCGGCAAATATGCGCGAATTAATATACGAAGCCACACTGGGATAGAGCAGAATACCCACGCCGATAAACAGCACCAAGGTCATGGCAATTGACTGCACAATGCCAGAACGCCGACGTGACCGCGCCGACTGCGGACGCGGCGCGCGACGGGCACGATGTTTCGGACGGAATGTGTGACGGGAAGACGTGCTGCTGGAAGATGAGCCGCGCTGCTGGACACGACGGCGATTCATCGACGTGACAACCATCATCACCCTTCCTGCAAGACACACCAGTTATTGACATCCTAAGCGAAGCTCTCGTCGTCACGCTACGAGCAAAGATTCCTTGATCGCGGCCCTTACTCCACTACGCTCGCAATGACGATGACGAGCAGCTAGAGCAAGCACCTTGTCTCCCATAGTGAAGGGGAAGCAAGGCGAGTAAGCAGTCAAGAAACCTTTTGTCACAGCAGACGAGGGGGGGGGGGATGGTGTCTTAAGGTGGGGGTAGAACTAGAGAAGTTGGGAAACATCGCAATGCCAAGTCAGCAGACGTAGTATCACGATGTACTAGGGACGCAAAGTGAAGAGAGCGACGGGCAATAGCTATGTGGAAGGAAACGCAAAGTGAAGCGATCTGAATTTACTCCTTCGGAAATGAATTATTTCCGTAAGCTGAAAGCCGTTAAGAAAGTAACGCCGAAACGCCTCTACTATACCGAGGGATTTCAGCGTCATGCTATCGAGCAATATAAGGCAGGCGAGACACCGTCACGCATTTTTCGCCGTGCAGGCTTGCATCCACAGCTCATCGGATACAAGCGTATTGAACGCGCTTTTCATCGCTGGCTGCAGCCTGATCGAGAAGATGATATGCCCGAGAATGAGTCTATTGACAACGAAACACCCACTACTGATACTGAAGTAACCCTGACAATTGCGGATGCGCAAGAGGGGGGTGCACGCGTCTTGGAGGCTGAGCTTAATCCTCAGTTTGCTGAAACACTGGACAGTATCAACGCGCGTCTTGAGGAGATTACCATCATCATGGCTGGGCTCCATCAAACCATTACGGAACAATATCAAAGCCAGCCGCGCAATAATAAGGCATAGCAGTACAGGGCCTGTAATCCTTGAAATCAAGTCTGTGATCGACTGAAATCAAGCCGCGGCTGGAGCGTCGATTTTGTACCCTAGGCCGCGCACAGTGGTGAGATACATGGGTTGAGCTGGATTCTGCTCGATTTTGGCGCGCACGCGCTTGACATGGACATCAAGCGTTTTGGTGTCGCCCACGTAATCGGCGCCCCACACGCGGTCGATGAGCTGGTGGCGTGTGAGCACGCGGCCTTTGTTCTGCATCAGGTATTCAAGCAGCTCGAACTCCTTGAGCGGGAAAAACACCGACGCGCCGCGCACGCTGACCTGATGACTGCCGACGTGCATCACGATGTCGCCGCACACCAGCGGCAGGTCGTCGTCCGGCGCAACCGAACCGGCCTGCTGGGGAGCCTGATTGCGGCGCATCACCGCGCGGATGCGAGCCAGCAGTTCACGGAAGGAATATGGTTTGGTGACATAATCGTCGGCACCGATTTCAAGACCCACCACCTTGTCGATTTCCGCGCTTTTGGCGGTGAGCATGATGATCGGCACGCGGCTTTGCTCGCGGATACGGCGACACAGCGCGGTGCCGTCGATGCTGGGGAGCATCAAATCGAGCAATACCAGATCAATGCCGCCGTGGGTGAACAGCTCCAGCCCCTCCTCGCCGGTGGCCGCGGCACAGACATCGTAGCCTTCGCGGGTGAGCTGGTAGATCAGCGGCTCGCGGTAGGATTCCTCGTCTTCCACAACAAGAATGCGGGTCATGATTGTTGTTCCTCTTCCTCTTGAATGCCAGCCTCACTAGCCTCGTCAGCCTTGCCGGCCTCGGGCAGTTCGATGGTGAACGTGGAGCCTTCGCGTTCGCGCGACCACACCGTGACTGTGCCACCGCACTCTTCGACGCAATGCTTGGTGATGGACAACCCCAAGCCGGTGCCGCCGGTCTGTCTGGAGCGCGCTGGATCAACGCGATAGAATCGCTCAAAAATGCGGTCGATGGAGGTGGCTGGGATGCCAATACCTTGGTCGATCACACGAATCGCCACCGTGCTGGCAGGCTCGGTTTGCTGATTCAGCTTGATTTGCCGAACGGTCGCGGTGGGCTGGGTTTGCTGGCTTATCACCACACGCACAGTGGTATGTTCTGGCGAATAATGGATGGCATTCTCGATAAGATTCTTCACCGCCGTGGTGATAGCTGATTCGTCACAATATATGACGGCATCCGGCTCCCCGTCAGTCGGCTCGTCGGCCACCGGCTCGCCATCGAAGGACGGCACGAGTTCGATATGCCGGTTCTGCGCTTGCACACGATTCGCCTCGATGGCCGCACGCACGACCTGAACCACCGACAAGCGCCTCGGCTCCGAGACACCATCCTGCGCCTTCTGCAAATCAATGAGCCGCCGCACCAGCTCGCCCAAACGCTCGGCCTCCTTGGCGACGCGATCGGAGAAATAGCGCACGGCATCAGGGTCATCGGCGGCGTCCGACATGGTTTCGGCAAGCAACGAAATCGCACCGGCCGGGGTCTTGAGCTCATGCGAGACATTCGTGACGAAATCACGGCGCATATCGGCGAAGCGGCGCTGTTCGCTCACATCACTGACGAACACCGCGTAACGCTCTTCATCAATCTCGCTGACACGCACCTTAAGATATTGGACACCGTTGGGAGCGGCGTCACCGGCACGCACGCCACGGCCTGAATGTTCGCCGTTGGGCTGCGTCGCATCGACAGGCAACTGAATCTCACGCTCGCGCGACCGGCCATCACCCGCCACCTGAGCCAGCATGCCGCTGACATCCTCGTTGCGCAACCGCGCAGCACTAGTAAGGCCGAATGAAGCAATGTCTTCACGCTCATACAACACACCCCCTTCACGCCCTACCAGTGTCACCGCTTCAGGCAATGCACACATGAACGATTCTTCTGCTTCTCGCCCATCAAATAGCGCCACAACTTGGCTGTCAGGTTCACTGGCACCCGCAGCACCCACAGCATTCGCGCAAGAGCGCTGGCAGCGCTTGGCCCCTAGATAATAGCCAACAGCCAATGCTGCGAGAGCCGCAATCGCTGCGAGAATCAACCACTGCATGTTGTCGCCTTTGTGAGCATCGTAGGTATATAGTTCGTTCGCATTTTGCTACATGTTTTGCACTATATAGCGTTAACTTTGCCGTTATATCTTCCGCTCACCACACTAGCGAATACCAAGTGCAACTCGCGCCGCACGCACAATAAGTTCAGCCACTGTTCACTTTCACATGAAATCAACAGCAGTTATGTCCAATTGAGACACCCTTTGCAAGCAAATACCCCCTTGCTGCCATTAGCGGCACAAAGTGGGGAAAGTGTTTCGATACCATGGGTGCATTACATACCCCTAGCAGTTGGGAACATTAGGAAAGCGGAGGCTTGACATGACCCGTCAGATTCACCACCATCTGATGAAAACACTAGGCGTCACACTGGCAGCTGCGACATTGCTGTGCAGCACCAGCTTGGCAATGGCTGGCGAGTTCAAGTCAAAGAAAGCAGGGAATGCATCAGCAGCGAACGCGACAGCTACAGTGGCAGATGCTACATCAAGCACAAAAACGGTAACCGATGCAACCAGCTTCCTTTCGGCAGTACATGATGCCACGGTGACAGAAATTCAGGTGAGCGGAACAATAACTGTGCCTGACGAGAGCAACACAAGCGATGCCACCAGCACACAGACGCCGGTGTATTTCGACACTCCAAAGACCATCACCACCACCAATAACGGCACACTGTATTTCCACGGGTCAATAGAGCTGGGTGCGGATGTGACGTTCAAAAACATGAGCGCTATATTCAACTCCTCTACAACGTCCGACAGCAAGGCTCAGCGCGTGATTTTCCTCAACGGATATAGCCTGACTCTTGATAACGTCAACACGTGGCTCGAGTGCGGCAACGCCAGCGGAAATAGCAGTAGCAGCAGTTCCTCATGCCCCAGCGGCCAAAGCAGCGCAATTATTCCTTCAGTGTATGGCGGCAGTTCCTCGTCTGCGCAAAGCCAAAGCAAAGCGCACAGCAAGACGCAAGGCGATCACGCGCAGCTTACTGTGACTAACGCGCGGGTGAGCAGCACCAGCACCAGCGGCAACACCGACAGCACTTCGCTGCAAGTTGTCAACATGTCCAAAGGCGAAAGCAGCGCAAACAGTTACAGTGGCAAGGCCAGCGTCACCATCGACGCAAGAACCACAGTGACAGACGGCATCAGCACCGCTGGCAACTCTGAATCTTCAGTGACGCTCAACGCCAGCGGCACCAGCAACAGCACCAAACTTGGCGCTCTTACTGGCGGCACAAACTCCACATTAACCCTCAATAAAGGCAACCAGACCAACCCTGTATTCGACATCAAAGTCAACGGATTTACCGACACAGTGCTTAATAACGTCACCTTCAAGCCACTGGCTGAAAGCACCTTCACCAACCTCACTCTGCCAAAAGATAGCGTGATTGACCTAAGCAACACAGGCAATAAGAACAAATATCTCACCGCCATCACTCTGGACGGCGATTTGGTTGGCGGCGGCACCATGAAGGTGAGCTACTCAGTGAGCAGAATCACCGTGAAGGGCGAAGTGAGCGGCACAACATCGATTACTCCGTCAAGCTCAACCCTGTTCCAGGGAATCGGATATGTCACCGCCCCCAACGCAACCAGCAGTTCATTCTCCACTGGCACAACCGACACCAGTTGGGCACAGTGGGGCGATGGCACATGGATGGTGGCTTACATCGATTCTTGGACGACCGAACCGACAATTACCGGTTGGACAGAAAATATCCAAACGCCCAACGAGCCAACTGGTGCTGCAAAGTACGGCACTATCACCTACAGCTATAAACTCAAAGACGCTGACGATTCCACCTACAGCACCACCAAACCCACGGCCGCAGGAAACTACGTGATGCGCGCTGAAGTCAAAGAAGGCAAGGTGAAAGAAGGCGTGTATACCGCAGGAGTGGCGGCTAAATGTGTGGAATTCACCATTACAGCCGACCCAACGCCAACTATCACCAAAGCCACAGCACTGCTCGATGGCAAGAAAACCAGCAGCTTCACTTACGGTGAAACCATCACTGTGCAGGTCAACACCAAGAATATTGGGGACAATGAAACAATCACTTTGGCAACCGCAGATGGCACTGAGCTTGCAACGGGCACCGTTACTAGTGGCTCGGCCACGCTCACGCTGAACACCGGCGACAAGGCGTTGGCGGTTGGAACACACAAACTGCATGTGCAGCACAATGCTGCCAGCCCAGCAAGCGCCAACAGTGCAAACAGTGCAAACACCGGCCCAGCAAGCGCAAACCTGGATGAGCTCACAATCAAAGCACGCAAACTCACCCCCACACTAAGCGGCACAGCAAGCAAAGAATACGACCGCACCACGGCGATTAGCGCCGAGCAAAGTCAAAATCTGACGCTGCATGTTCAAGAAGACGACCTTCTGGGCGATGATGCCGAGCAAATCGCAGTGACTGGCGATTTCGCGTTCGCTTCTGCCAATGCAGGCGAAGTTGAGGTACATGCCTCCAATTTGGCTATCACATCGAAAACGCGGGCTTCCGACGCTGCATCGTTCTACACATTGACAACAACTCGCGTCACGGCGAGTGTGGGCACCATTACGCCAAAGACAGTGCAAATCCAGTGGGACAACACCAGCAATCGCACTGAAGGCGACGGATTGGGCGCCGTAAAGGCAACAGTGGTCGGACTGGTTGGCAATGACACAGTGACAGCCGTAGTGGAAGACGGCGAGGCTCACACTGCAGGCGAACACACTGCGCGAGTAAGCGGGTTGACTGGCACACATGCCGGCAACTATGTGCTAGCCGACGGCACCGGAACCACTGTGACCTTTAGTGTGGCCAACAAAGCCGTGGAAACGACGGATGACACAACAGTTGACACACTTGTTGCAGCAGCGGCTGAACCGGTAATCAGCAAAACAGGTGCCGATATCTCCATGGTGGCAGCGGCTGTAGCCGTGCTGCTTTTCGTGGTCGCAGCGATTGTTGTTGCCATGACGCTAAAGCGCCCAAGTTTTCTCCACGCTGCTTCGCGCCGCTAGTCTTCACTCCGCACGAAAGAACAGAGGACTGAGAGGACTGATTTTTGCTCAGTTCATTGTCATTCTGAGCCATTCTGGTCGATTCTGAGCGAGGCAAAATAAGGCCGAGGAATCGTTCAGCAAGCTAGAAGCACTTCAAGCTAGAAGCGTTTGATGATGTCCACAGTCAGACGGGCGGCGGTGGTGGCGTATTCGCCAATATCGAACGCTTTGAAATCCTCGTAATCCGTGTCGGCGTTGTCGGACAGGGCGCGGATCACCAGCGCCGGCACGTCGTTGCGCGCGGCGACCTGCGCCACAGCCGCGCCCTCCATTTCCACCGCGTCGGCGCCGGTTTGGGCGATCACCTGTTCGACCTTGGCCGGAGTGTCGACGAAATAGTTGCCGGAGGCGATAACCCCGGTGATATGCGTAATATCGGCGTCTTGCAGCGCCTGGTCCGCAAGGCGCAACAGCCACGCGTCGCTGTGGAACTCCTCGACGGGCTGGCTGGCCGTGCCGGGCTTCCACTGGCCGACCAGGCGCATGTCGGTGTCAAGATAGCGCAACGTGCCGCCGAGCACCACATCGTTGACATGCAAGCTCCTGTTGAGATTGCCCGCAATGCCGGAGAAGATCACGGCTTGCGGCCGGTAGCGGTCGATAAGATGCTGCGTGGTGGCGGCGGCGGCCACCAAACCCATGCCACCCACCGTGGCGACGACGTTCACCTGCTCGCCCGCGTTGGTGG
>CAVFKU010000005.1:0-39019 GCA_963623245.1 Parabacteroides merdae | reverse complement strand
CGGTTGTTGCGAATGCTCGCGTTAAGATGCTCGTATATCCACATTAAAGCACGGCTCGCCATTAGGTGCGCATGCTGTTTGGCGACGATTGAAGCGAGGTGCTGCCGCTATTGGCTGTCCCCATTGGTTGCCGCTATTAGTTACCACTATCGAACGCAAGTATTGAATGCAATTATTAAGCGCAACTCGGCGGGTTGCATCCGCACTGTGGTGTAGAGTTATGTGATGTTGCGCCGCAAGGCGCATCGGAGCTATGCCTGAGTGGCCGAAAGGGGCACCCTGCTAAGGTGTTAACTGCGCAAGCGGTTCGAGGGTTCGAATCCCTCTGGCTCCGCAAGATACAAAACCGGCGTTTACTCGCAGCAGCGCTTTTGCAACGACGTTCTATTTTGGGAAACAGCCTATTGTAGCAATCCGCTGGTTTATTTTGGCCAGCCCAGCCATACTGCAACAGCAACGCACAGCAAACCGACGACGATCGCAACAAGCCATCGCCCGTCATTTTTAACCCGCAAACAACCAAGAACCAGAAGAACCAAGCCGAGAAGCCCCGACCCAACCATTGCAAAAAATCCCATAACCCTATTCCTCTCGTTTCAGTTGCAGAACTCTATCATGCTGCTCAGCAACATACATATCGTGAGTAACTGTGACAATTGTGATACCAAAGTTCTGGTTCATACTGCAAAGAAGCTGTAAAATTCGCTCACGGTTCTCAGCATCCAGTGACGCAGTGGGTTCATCTGCCAAGATTATTTGCGGACGGAGCATCACTGCACGCGCAAAAACAGCTCTCGCCTTTTCTCCGCCTGAACATTCAAGTGGCTTTTTATCAGTGATATGACTGATTCCAAGAGACTCTACAATCTCATCGAATCGCTCACGCCAGTCTTGAATTTTAGGTCGCGAATACAACAGCGGGAGAGTAATATTGTCCGCAATGCTCAACGTGTTAATAAGAGCCGACTCTTGAAGGACGAAGCCCAATGATTGATTACGCAAGGCAGCCAATTCTGATTCGGACAGCCTGTCAACATCTCGACCTAAAAGACGATATCGGCCAGAGAACTTCCGATCGATCAATCCCAAAATATTCAGCAGAGTGCTTTTGCCAATACCAGATTCCCCTACAATAGCAATCTTTTCGCCGCCAGCAACGCGTAAAGAAAAGTTCTCAAGCGCTGATAACGGGGCTGACTGCTTACTATAGACCTTCTGCTGAATTTCAAGTTCAATAACGTTATCTGTCACTGCAACACTCCCACTGAAATCGGAACTCGCTTAATCCGCCAAACGATTGTCTGCGTCACAACTGCAATCAGCAGAAGATTCACCACGGCAGCCGCTAGCAGCGCAATCCAGTCCATCGGCATTAATCCGGCAACAAAACCGTAAGTCATAAAGGAGGCATCTTTGCTGGCCCAGCTAGCCTGTCTTGAATACGTAGCTAGTGCGAACATAGCTGATAGCGCAAACAAAGTGAGCAATAAGTAGTAAGCCACGAGAAGATGTCGAAATCTCCTATAGCTCAACCCAACAAGAATATTGATGGTAAATTCACGCAGCATAATTCTCACGCCAGCCAATGAACTCCATACGGCCAACAGTATGATAGCAATAAGCAGGATTACAGAAACCACAGAGAGAAAAATCATTGAAGACTGAAAATAGTCACGGTAAAAATCGGTATTCTCTTGCTGGCTAAAGAAGTTGAACTTCAGTGCAATCGTCTTCTCAATATAGTCCCCAAGGCTTCGCACTCTAGTTCGAGAAGTATCTGTGAGAATTAAATCCATCAATCCATTTATCTTGAACGACATTTCTGCGTCTCTGATAAACGATTCTGTGAGTGGAACAACTACTGAAAAATTGTAATATTGCTTCGAATCAAGTGCATACAGATTTGAATGTGACTGATCTTGTTCAAGAATCCCTGTCACGACATAGTTCACCTTTTTATTCAAGGCTGGATCTAGAACTGAAAATTGCGAATGCAGCGGATAATCATCAGCAAGCCCTTTTCCTACCAGCACGGGAATTTTGTTGGAATCTACGCGATAGTCGAAGTTATATCCAGATCCTGCTGTTATTTTGAATCCATTTAGCTCACTATATTTCTGGTTCATATAAGCTACTGTCACTTCAACATTCTGCTTGTTTCTTACATCAGCAATGTAGCCGTCTGTAAATAAGCCAAAGGTAAATTCTTCCTCTATGCGGTCATACACCTCTTGAATAGACTTGGCGGAAATCTTATCAAAATCAACCGTAGAATCCGGATCAAGATTTGCTATATATGTTCTAGGAATGTTGAAATGCCCAACCTCTTCGATTCCCTCATATGTCGATGCTATGGTTCTTGCAACTGTGAAAGTGATATAGTTTGTGGCAAAAACTAATGCCAGCACTATAACAACTAAAACGGGTTTCCTCAGAAATATTCGAGTCAGAAAAAACCGAAAAGTTTTCATTTCGTTCTCTTTACTCCTAGCAAGAGTGAGCTTACGCCAATGTACGTGGCTAGAATGCCAAAGAGACAGAAGGAGTTAGTAGCTCTAAAATTAGCCGCCATGTGGATTGCCAGCGCCATCAGAAAGCAGCTTATAAGTACACCCAAACACCAACAACAGTATCGAATGCAGATTAGCGGAAGACGGTCGCCAACGATAATACGACAACGGATTTCAGTCTCAGCTTTTCTTATTCCTTGGTAGTGATACACGACAGCCACCGTCGATATGCAAAGCATGAACACCGTTTGTTGCTCAACAATAAACCTAAGATATCGCATTAATACGTACGATACTGAAGATGCCTGTTCCAAATATGCAAGGAACCCGCGAGAAAGAAACAACCGACATATATGCAAGCTAACTCAAACAGACTGCTTAACCTGATTGGACACTTGCCGATGAGATACTTCATCTACCTTCAATCTCTGAATACCGCAACTCTCTCGATAACAACGTAACAGCTCACAGTAGACCCGTCAAACAATTTGCTTGCGAAATATCATTCTTTAGAACGCTGATTTAGTAAGCTACTCAAAGGCGTTGCACTTGAAGCGAAAATGCAATCATCCAACGGCACTGGTTGGGCTTAAGCTAACGAATCAAGAAGACCATGAGGATGATGAGGGCGAATCCGGCGAGGTCGGTTGGCGCGAAGACAACACCGGTGAAGATAACGGCGGTGATGGTGGCCATCATGGGTTCGACGGTACCGAGCATGGTGGCGCGCATCGAACCGATGCGCATCACACCAGCCATGAACAGCCAGTAAGCGCCGAATGTGCCAGCTACCACGGTGAACACCAGCAACGCCACGCCGAGCACATCGAAGCTTGGCACACTTGCCCACGGACGTACAAACGGGCACAGCGCCAAACCCGAAATCAAAAACATGATGCCGTTGGTCACCAGATTGCCCCACTTGGCAATGAGCGCGGCGGGCAGAATCGACAGCGCCGAAGTGGCAAGCGCATTGGCCAAGCCCCACGCCAAACCCTGCGGCGGCAACGCGAGCGCGGTCAGGTTGCCGCCGGTGGCAATGAGCACCGTGCCGACGAAAGCGAGCGCCACGCCCAGTGATTCACGTTTGCCGGGAAGACGACGACCCATCACGCACACCCAAGCGAGCACGAACAGCAGATTCAGGCTCTGCAACACTGTGGCGGTGCCGGAGTTCGTCCAATGAATCGATTGCAGATACGCCACTTGGCCAGTGAGTACACAGAATAACGATGTCAACACAAATCGCGGCCAGGAGCGCACCTCACGCACCGCGCCAACCAGTTGCTTCGGCGTGGCAATGCCTCCTGCGAGCAGGAACAACAGTCCGGCGAACACCTCGCGCACGCAGGCGAGCCACATGGGATCGGTATGATAGGTGTCCATCAGCACCTTGGACACGGTGGCATTACACCCCCACAGCACGCCGCCGAACAACACCAGCCCAATACCGGCGAGCATAGCGCGCGGTTCGGCGCCGAACGAAACGAGACGGCCGCCACTCAGCCCACAATTCTTCTTCATCACAACAGTTCAGTATGACACCAAACCCCAACAGTGAGGAGGCGGCTCAAGGAATACGCAAAGGAACTACTCGCCGCCCAGCAGCGGGGCGGCATAGAAGTCAAGAATGCGTTCGAGATACGGCTGATACACCTTGTTGGGCATGGAGAAAATCTCATGGGCCGATTCGTCGATGCGCACCAGCTCGGCCGCACAGCCGCCGTCCTGCACGCGGCGTACAAACAGGTTTTGCGGCTCGTTGAGCACCCAGATGTCGCGTCCGGCCTGGAACAGCAGCATCGGCGTGACAATATCGGCGCATGCGGACGGGTCGAGCACCGCACGGCTAAGTTTAAGCGCCTGGCGCACCCACTCGAATGCGGCGCGATAGGTCTGATATTCGACGGTTTCGCAGCGCAGACGGTGGTACCAGCGTTCGCGTGCCTCGCTGGAATCCTTGTACAGACTCATATCGATCGGGGCGTTCGGGTCGAAGTCTATCTGCCCGAACACACCTTTGCGCCCGAAGCCAATGCCACAGAACGCGCCGACCAGCGCACGCGTGAGCCACAGCGGCATGCCGGTTTGTGGGGCGATCATCGGCGCGGAAAGCACCGCCTTGTCGAACAGGGTGGGATATTGCTCCAGCACGGCCGCGCCGATGCCGCCGCCCATCGAATGACAGAACAGGTTCAGCGGCTGACCATTGGCATACCGCTGGCCGATGCTTGAGGCAAACCCGGCAAAATCGGCCACATAGCGCCGCCAATCGTCAATCCACACCAGGCATCGGCCGTCCACATCGCGCGCGGACTTGCCGTGCCCGCGATGATCCAACACACACACCGAATAACCCGCGAGCAGGAAATACCACACGAGTTCGTCGTATTTCTCCGCGAACTCGGTGAAGCCGTGGCTGATGACGATGCACCCGCGGAACGTGGCCGTGGCACCCTGTTCACGCTCGATGTCGAACTTGGCGGCGTCATAGGCAAGATAGTGCAGCGTGCCGCCGATTGGTTCAAGCCCAGCCTCGCGTTCGGCTGCGGCAGGATCGAACCACCCTTCCTCGCGGCAGGCGGCAAGCGCGGGACGCACGGTGTTCAGCATCGTGTCGGCATAGGCACCTTCGTCGATCAGACGTACGGCATCTTGCGGCCGGGAGGCGCGGCCGCTCATATCACTGGATTGCATACCCACCACTGTACTTGACGTCATTGGTGACGTGCTTTACGTTGGCAAAAGCGGTATATCCCCCGATGAAGCTTTTGCAAGTATTAGTATTATGCGTCGGCCCTGTTATGACCTTTGCGTACACTGGTCAAGGATAGAAAGGGATGACTATGAGCGTTCTCGATCGTTTTGAGAAAAGCGTGGAAGGCGCAGTGAATGGAGTATTCTCAAAACTCGGCTCCAAAGATCTGCAGCCTGTCGATCTGTCCAGCGCACTTGAGCGTGAGATTGACAAGGAGGCAATGCCTGTTGGTCGTGACCGCACGGTTGCGCCGAATGAATATCGTTTCAAGCTGAGCACCCCAGACTTTGACCACATCGAGCAGTGGGGCAGTGAAGCCCTCGCCGATGAGCTTGCAGACAATCTCACCAACTACGCTCGCAGTCAGCATTATGCATTCGTCGGCCCCGTGGTGGTCATCTTTGAAGAAGATCTCGACTTAAGCAAAGGCAGCTTCAAACTCACTTCCGCCTCCGTGCAAGGCAATGCCGTGCCCGTCACCACCGATGAGCAGAACGAAGACAACCCGCTGTTGGAGATCAATGGCAACCAGTACCTTCTCACCAAAGAGAAAACCGTGCTTGGGCGCGGTTCCGGCTGCGACATCGTCATCGAAGACCCGGGCATCTCCCGCAAGCATTTGGAAATCGACATCACCGCCAACGGGGTGATCGCCCGCGATCTGGGCTCCACCAACGGCACGTATGTCGAAGGTCATCAGGTTCCTGCCGCCACCTTGCTGGACGGCAACACTATTACCATCGGCCGCACCCGCATCCTTTACTGGGCTTCATCCCAGGAACAGGAGTGACGCGCCCCTCGCGCCAAGGCCTGAACCTATGACCGAACTAACGTTTGCACTGCTGAAATACGGATTCCTCATCCTGTTGTGGGTATTCGTATGGCTTGCTGTGCGCTCTTTATATAAGGACATCGAGTCCTTCAGTCCGCGCCCTTCGCGTGCACGTCGGCGCAAGAACCGTCGCGCTCTCAAGGCGGCGAGCGCCCCTGTTGCGGTAACGCAAGGTAGCCAACACAACCGCTCGCTTGGTGAGGAGCCCACGCTTCTGGTTATTATCGACGGGCCACTGGCTGGTTCATCTGTCCCGCTGGGAAGCGAGGCGATTACGCTGGGTCGCGCCTCGTCGAACACTGTGGTACTTGACGACGAGTTTGTATCGTCCCATCATGCGCGTTTGTATCCCGATCAAGCATCCAGCCAGTGGATTATTGAAGATCTCGGCTCCACGAACGGCACTGTTGTGGGCGAGCAACGTCTCGGCGCACCTGTTATTCTGCCCGTTGGCATGGCTGTGCGCATTGGCGCCACCACGTTCGAGCTGAGGTGATTCGTATGAGTGACGACACCCAACAGCCTAGCCTGCCACCGACGACACCTTTGCCAAAGGTATCACCAGAGGCGCCTTCAACGGTGTCGTCAAACAAGCAGTCGGAAACGCCGGTAAGTCAGTTATTCCTGTATTCGACCACTGTTTCCGACGTGGGCACGGTGCGTGCAAATAATCAGGATTCGTCGTTCGCTGGCGAGCATCTAGTGGCAATTTGCGACGGTATGGGCGGCCATGCTGGAGGCGATACGGCTTCAACCATCGCCATTCGCTCTCTGGCGCATATTGAACGCGACGACAATAGCGAAGATGTTTCCGCTATTGCAACAATGATGGAAACTTCCGTTTTGGCTGCCCACGACGCAATTGTGGGCAAGGCACGCCGCGAACGCAAACTTAGCGGCATGGGCACCACGGTGACAGCTGTCGCGCTGGTGGCCGATTATTGGGTGCTCGCACATATTGGTGATTCACGCGCCTATCTGCTTCGTGACGGCGAGCTCACGCAAATCACCCAAGATCACAGTTACGTGCAGCACCTCATTAACACCGGCCGCATCACCGAGCAGGAGGCGAAGAATCACCCTCAGCGCAATGTAGTGATGCGCGTGCTTGGTGATTTTGACATCGACCCACACCCAGATGTTGCCATGCTTAAAGCGCATGCAGCCGACCGCTGGCTGCTATGCTCAGACGGCCTGTGCGGTGTGCTTGAACATTCAACTATTGCCGAAACGATGATTGCGTTCTCAGATCCGAATGAGTGCGTGCAACATTTGGTGAGCATGGCACTGAAGGCCGGCAGTACTGACAATGTTACGGCGGTGATTGCTGATGCCACGCTGGCTCTTGACGCACGCGCTTTTGACTTGCCACATCAGACGCCGCTTGTTGGCGGCGCGGCGAGCAACACCCTTGAACCCATAGCGGACATTATTAACGAGCCAGTTTCCACTGCTCCGCTGCTGCGTGACGACGATTCACCCGCCCAACGCGCGGCGGCATTAAGTCAAACCGTGCACCCTTCAGACAACGACGATGAGGCTCCCAAGGTTGCTCAACCCTCTGCAGTGCGCGACGAAGCTGGTGAACTTGCCGCGCCAGATACCGGTGAAATTCCAGTGGTGCAGAAAACTGACGGCAATATTTCTTCTGACCCCAATGATCCAGAAGTGGCTGAGGTAATCGAGCAAGAACAGGAAGCGAAACGCAAATCAGCCAGCAAACGCCGTCACCGCCTTCGCTTGGCCATCATTATTACATTCCTTGTTGTCCTATTGGCCGGCGCGGGAGCAGGCTATGGCGCGTACCGCTGGAGCCAGACGCAATACTATGTGGGCGAATCCAACGGCAAAGTGGCTATTTATCAGGGCGTGCCCACGGATATTTTCGGATTCCAACTCTCACACGAAATTGAGCACACGTCTATCAGCACTGCGGATTTGCCGCAAAATTGGCAAGACGAATTGCATCAGGGCATTACCCGCGACAGCTTGGACGAGGCACGATCGCATGTACAGCTTATCCGCAAAGAGCTCAAATCGTTAGAGCAAGCAAGCAAGACGTCAGCCAACGCCACTACGAGCAGCAAATCGTCTAAAACGACGACTTCCAGTTCGTCAGGCAACACGTCTGGTAGTTCGGCATCTGATTCCTCCGATACATCCGATTCCTCCGATACACCTAGCTCGTCAAACACCGAGCAGAACGGAGGGCAACAATGATCGCCCTACGTTTGCGCCAACTATCTTTGCTGCTGTTCTCCTTCGTAATCTGCGGCGTTGTCTTCTTTCAGATGTTCAGACGCACCACCGGCGAAGTTCCCATGCAATACCTCATCTTGCTGTCGCTGGCGGCGGTGCTGTCACTGGTATTTTGGGCGCTGGTCGTGCATTTCCTGCCTTATGCCAGCCAAGTGATCCAAGCGTGCGTAGTGCTGCTCACTGGTATCGGTACCACGATGATTGCCCGCATCGACCATGAAAAAGGCACGTCAGTGGCGTTGCGTCAACTGGTGTTCGTGTGCATAGCCATTGTGCTGTGCTGTATATTGGTCGTCACATTGCGCGATTACCGTCTATTGCGCCGTTTCTCCTATGTGAGCATGGTAGTGGGCTTGGCTCTGCTGCTCTCCCCCATGGTGCCAGGGTTGGGTGTGGAGGAAAACGGTTCTCCCATCTGGATTAGGGTTCCCGGCGGCACTGTGCAGCCAAGCGAGTTCGCCAAACTATTTCTCGCATTCTTTTTCGCAGCCTATCTGTTTGATCACCGCGACCAGTTGGCTGTAGGAGGCAAGAAAGTGTTGAAACTGCAGCTGCCTCGCCTCAAAGATTTAGGGCCAATTATCATCGTTTGGTTTGCGTCAATGGGCGTACTGGTCATTCAGCATGATTTGGGAACTTCGCTGATGTTCTTTGCCATGTTCGTCTCCATGCTGTATGTGGCCACTGGCCGCGTTAGTTGGATTGTTATCGGCGGTCTGGCTTTCGCTGCGGGCGCTGTGCTCGCCTCGATGATGTTCAGCCATGTAGGCGCACGTGTTGAAGCTTGGCTGCACCCGTTCGACCAGGAACTGTATAGCCGGCAGTACGGCGGTTCCTACCAGATTGTTACCGGCCTGTTTGGTCTCGCTTCAGGCGGGCTGCTCGGCACTGGCCTCGGCCAAGGCCACCCAAGCCTGACCCCTTATGCCAATTCCGATTACATTTACGCTTCTATCGGCGAAGAGCTCGGCCTTGTGGGATGCTTCGGCGTGCTGCTGCTATATATCATCATCATTGCTTCCGGCTTCATCACCGCTATGAAGATCAAGGACGGGTTTGGCAAGCTGCTCGCCTCTGGATTGGTGTTCACTATGGCGTTTCAGGTGTTCACCGTAGTGGGAGGCATTACTTTGGTGATTCCACTCACCGGCCTGACATTGCCGTTTATGGCAGCTGGCGGGTCTTCGCTGATTGCTAATTATCTGCTGGCCACTCTGCTTATCATTATTTCAAATGCAGCCAGCAAGCCTGTGCCGGAAACCATTTCCGACACCTTCCAGCATGAAGCGCTTGCAGTTTTGCGCGATCATGAACTTAAGGAACGTGAAGCTGAACGTGCCGCTAGTGCCGTTCGCACAGTGAAAGGAGACGCACAATGAACAAGATGCTGCGCCAACTATTCACTGCCGTAATCGTATTATTTACCATTCTGGGGTTGTCTACTTCAATCATCACGGCTATTCGCGCCAACGCACTGAACAACGACACCCGCAATTCGCGTGCGCTCTATCACGAACTGGGCGCTCAGCGCGGCTCTATCCTCGCCTCCGACGGCACTGTGCTGGCCACCTCCGTGCCAAGCAACGACGCCTTCAAATACCAGCGCACATATACTGACGGCGCACTGTATGCGCCTGTCACCGGCTATTTCTCAATCAGCCAACGAGCTGACCGCGGCATCGAATCCTCATATAATTCGCTGCTCTCGGGCGAATCAGAATCGCTCTTCTGGCAGCGGCTCAAATCAATCGTTTCAGGCAGCGAAAACAAAGGCGCAACCATCGAGACCTCAATCGACCCATCGCTGCAATCCACGGCCTATCAAGCGTTGAGCTCGTATTCCGGCGCATTAGTGGCTATTGAAGTGAAAACTGGGCGCATTCTTGCTATGGTGTCCACGCCAAGCTACGACCCAAACGAATTGGCAACGCACGACAGCAAGGCGCTGGAACAAACCTACACAAATTTAGTCGAGGCTGACCCAAGTCCGCTGCTCAACAACGCCACCAGCCAGCTCTTCCCGCCTGGCTCCACGTTCAAAACCGTAGTGGCTGCCGCTGCACTCGAAAGCGGAGAATACGAGCTTGACACTCAGATTCCCGCCGGAGCAAGTTACACACTGCCTGGCACGAACACGCAGCTAACCAACGTAGAGTGGCAAGCCAACGGCACTAATGGCACGATCAGCCTTGAAGACGCGCTTGCCTATTCATCTAACACGGCGTTCGCCCAACTGGGCGTCAGTCTTGGCCAAGATGTGATTGCGCAACAGGCCACCAAACTCGGTTTTGGCAGCTCAATTACCATCGATAGCTCCAATTCGTCGGGAACGCCAATGAAGGCCACCGCTTCAAGCTTCCCTACGTCAATGAGCGACGACAAGCTCGCTCTAGCTTCTATCGGCCAAGGTGATGTGCTTGAAACACCGTTGCAAAACGCCATGATTGCAGCCGCTATTGCCAATGGCGGCAAGCTGATGCATCCCACTTTGGTCGATCGCGTGCGAGCCAGTGATTTATCGGTGCTCAGCGAAACCAAACCCTCGGTGATGAGTAAGGCATTCAGCGCCAACACAGCCAGCACGCTTACTGAAATGATGAAGGCCGTCGCCACCAAGGGCACGCCTTCAATTGCGCCCAGCGGCATCAGTGTGGCTGTGAAAACAGGAACTGCACAAATCGGCGCAAACAACGAAGCTATCGATGGCTGGGTGATGGGTTTCGCTCCAGCTGATGACCCGCAAATCGCTGTGGCAGTGGTGGTGCATAACGTCACCGACTACGGCATTACGTCTGCGGGCCCGATTTTCCGTTCCGTGATTCAGGAGGCACTCAAGCAATGAAACTTGTTGAAGGACGGCTGATTCATGGCCGCTATCGCCTTGATTCACGATTGGCGCAAGGCGGCATGGGCGAAGTGTGGAAAGGCTGGGATATTCAGCTGAACCGGCCTGTGGCCATCAAGGCGTTGCGCTCCGACATCACCAGTGCCGAAGCGAAATTGCGCAGGCTTCGTGCCGAAGCGCACAATTCTGCAAACCTTGCACACCCGAATATTGCCGCACTGTTCGAGTACTACGAGCATGAAGGCATCGGCTTTTTGATTATGGAATACGTGCCATCAGAATCATTGGCTGATTTGTTCCGTGAGCAGGAAGGTGGCATGGAACCGCTTCAACTGCTGCCAATTCTTATCCAGACTGCACGCGGCTTGTTTGTAGCGCATAGTCACGGCGTGATTCACCGCGACGTCAAACCCGCAAACATTATGGTGTCCAACAGCGGAGATGTGAAAATCACCGATTTCGGCGTGAGCTATTCAACCAATCAAGAGCAGATCACCCAAGACGGCATGGTGGTGGGCACAGCGCAATACATCTCCCCCGAGCAAGCACAAGGCCAACAAGCCACTCCCCAGTCGGATATCTATTCGCTGGGTGTTGTCGCCTATGAAGGTCTTGCTGGACACCGCCCGTTCACCGGCGCCACGCCTGTGGATATTGCCGCTGCACACGTCAATGATTTTGTGCCGCCGCTGCCAGATTCAGTGGACGTACAGTTGCGTGAATTTGTTATGTCAATGCTCGCCAAGGATCCTCGTGACCGTCCGAGCGATGCCTTGGTAGTTTCCCGCACACTTGCTCGTATTGAACGACGTTTACTTGATGAGCAAACCGAACTCAATGCGTCAACCATCATTTCGGGCACTCGTCTGCCGCGCAGAATTGCGAGCGCCCCCCACCATCCGCCCGTCGTGCGAAACATCGCCGACCTGCAAACTTATCAGAAGGAGCAGTAATGAGCACTATGCCCTCTTCTTTGGCAAATGGCCGCTATCAAATCGGCCAGCTTATCGGACGCGGAGGCATGGCGGAAGTACATGTGGCGCTCGACACTAGGCTGGGTCGCACCGTGGCCGTTAAGATCATGCGTGCCGACTTGGCTAATGACGACATCTTCCTGACACGCTTCCGCCGTGAAGCGCATTCGGTGGCGCAGATGAACAACCCGAATATCGTAAACATCTACGACTCGGGCGAAGAAACGGTGACTGATGAGGCGGGTCGAACCGAACGTTTGCCGTACCTAGTCATGGAATATGTCAAGGGGCAAACCTTGCGCGACATTATTCGCGCCACCGGCCCTTTGTCGCAGCGCGACGCAGCTCAGGTGATGCTGGGAATGCTCAGCGCTTTGGAGTATTCGCATCGCATGGGTGTGATCCACCGTGACATCAAGCCTGGCAACATCATGATTTCCGATCAGGGCGCGGTCAAGGTGATGGATTTTGGCATTGCACGCGCGCTCGACGATTCTGCGGCAACAGTCACCCAATCGCAAGGTGTGGTGGGCACCGCGCAATACTTGAGCCCTGAGCAGGCGCGCGGCGAAACCGTAGATATGCGCTCTGACCTGTATTCCGCAGGTTGCGTGCTCTATGAGATGCTCACCGGCAAGCCGCCGTTCACCGGCGATTCTGCCGTGGCTATTGCATATCAGCATGTTTCCGAAGTTGCGACCCCGCCTTCTGCTGTGGTGCCGAGCGTTCCGCAAATGTGGGATTCTGTTTGCGCGAAAGCCATGGCCAAAGACAGGCAAAACCGCTACGCCACGGCCAGCGAGTTCAAGAAGGACATCCTAACCATCATGAACGGCGGCGAGCCAGTGGCAGCCACGTTCAACCCGCTGACTGACTTGGCTAATATGAAGGCGCGCAAACAAGCAGAGCAGGACGCTGCCACAATTGCGATGACCCGCGCTGAAGCCACTCAAGCCTTCAACCCGATCACCGGCCAACTTCAGGAGGTGTCAACAAACTCACGCAGCGAGCAGCGCACAGAAGCAGCGAAAGCCAAGCGCAAAAAGCAGATTATTATTGCTTCGATTATCAGCGGCATTGTGCTTATCGGCTTGATTCTCGGCCTGCTGTTCATGATGAACGGCAATAAGCAGGAAGAGCCGCAAATGGTCACTGTGCCGTCGATTACTGCGGCAATGACCAAAGATATGGCTCGTTCAAAGATTGAAGCGGCTGGCTTGACCTTCAAAGAGATGACGGACAGCGACTCCACTGAAGCGGAAGGAACGTTCACCAAGCAAAGCCCTGAAGGTGATACGAAGGCGCGTAAGGGTTCCACTGTCAAAGTTTGGTTCTCGGCAGGCCCGCAGAATACGCAAATTCCCGATGTTAAAGGCTTGTCCCAAAACGACGCACGCGAGAAGTTGACGAAGTCAGGCTTCAAAGTGCAGGCTAGCGTGCAGACTGAAGATAGCATCGACATCGACAAAGATAAGGTGACGCGAACAGATCCGGCTGCAGGCACCTCGCAACCAAAGGGCTCGTCGGTGCTGCTGTATGTTTCGTCAGGCATGACCAAAGTTCCTGACGGACTGGTTGGCCAGGCGAAGGATGCAGCCTTGAAAACTTTGCAGGACGCCAATTTCAACGTAACCCTCGAAGAGGCGTATTCCGATTCCGTTGAGGCAGGGCTGGTGATCAATGTGAACCCCAGTTCCAACACTTCGGTGGAGAAACGCTCGACGGTGACGCTGACAATTTCTAAGGGCAAAGAGCAGGTGACCGTGCCAGACGCCGTCGGCTACGGATACACCACCTATGAACAAGCCAAGCGATTCTTGGAAAGCTACGGCTTCACCGTCACTCAGAATGGTTCCACAGGTTCCACTGATGAGATTGTTTCCCAGAGCCCTGCAGTCGGCAGTCAGGTTGATAAAGGTTCCGAAATCGTCTTGACCACCAAGGCCGCAGCCACCTCTACCACCAAGACTAAGAGTTGAGCCGAGCTGTTATTGGCTGACTTTTGGCTTCAAACCGGCTGCATTAGCCACAGCATTGGTTTGGCCGCACACTGCAAGCCAGTTGGCAAGCAGACGGTAGCCATCTTGGGTCATCACTGATTCAGGATGGAACTGCACGGCATACATCGGCTTGTCCTTGACGCGAATTCCCTGCACGATGTGGTCGCTTTGCGTCCAAGCGGTCACTTCGAGCATGTCAGGCACCGAAGCAGGGTCAACGGCAAGCGAGTGGTAGCGCGTGGCTGTCATCGGGTTGGCCACGCCGTCGAAAATCTCGTCATCAACGTGTTCGACCAAACTGGTTTTGCCGTGCATAATCGTGGGTGCATGGCCGACAGTGCAACCATAAACCTCCGCAAGCGCCTGCAACCCCAAACACACGCCGAACATCGGCTTGTTTTGCTTGGCACACAGGCGAATCATATCCTCAGATGCGCCAGAATCGCATGGCGCACCTGGCCCTGGGCTGATCAGTACGCCGTCGTAACCTTCGGTCACCGTTTCATCGCTCGGGTCAATAGCATCGTTGCGCACCACATCCACACGCGCACCGAGCGTCTTAAGATAGCCGACGATGGTATAGACGAACGAATCGTAATTATCAATCACCAGGATATGGGCGGAATCGCTCACCATGGCTCCTTTGGTCTATGTATTGAAATCTATCGAAATTTATCTACCGACACCTAGCTTCTGAAAGTCAGCAATCCGACACTTCAGCTAAACGCAACATAATTGCTCATCTGCTGCAGAATGGGGATATTCGAGGCGCACCAAGGGAACACCCATTCAAATAGCGCAATAGCGGCGGCAAGCAGCAATAGCACGAGCAGCACAATGCGCACCGGCAGCGGCCCCGGCTGCAATCGCACTAGCCCGCCATATATGCTCATATCGGGGCGCGGCCGGTTACTGCGGCGAATCGCAGCAAGCCGCGGCCAACGCCATGCTATGGCAGCCGCAACAAACAACACGAACCAAGCAAGCAAAACACCAAGCGCATATGGTGCAAGTGAACTGATACTGGCGAATGGCGACATATACGTTGATGACTTGGCTGCGAACTTCACCTTATTGTTCGAATCAGTGACGGCCAATTCCTTCGGCACCCCGTCCGAGACTTTCGCCCAGTACTTCAATTCTCCCCACACGATCCAACGATGTGTTGGAGTGCTGTATTTCGGCTCGCAGGTGGTCAGGGTGATCCTGCGCTTGTCTGCTTCTGCATCCGGCTGCTCTGGAACAGGCGCGATAACATCAGCATCAGTCGGCAACACTATCTTGTACTTATCGAAGGTGTAGACATACCAATAATCCTCGGTGCGCACAATGATGGAATCGCCCGCTTCAAGCTTGTCTACGTCACCCAATGGCTGGCCGTATCCGTTGCGGTGACCAGCAACAGCAAAATTGCCAAGCTCGCCAGGCATCTGCGTATTCGTATAATGCCCCAAGCCCTGCCGGGCAAGCTGTGCGGCACTCGTGCCTTCAACCACATTGCGCTCCCAGCCTTGGCCGAAACGAGGAATGTAAATCTGCGCGATGAGCTCACCATAACTCGCGTTCGTCGGCTGCACAGGCGCATCGCCATCCTGTGCTTTGGCAATTGTCACCTCTGAAGAAGAAGCAGGATCTGACCAGCTAACCTCTTGACGCGTCTGCACCTGCGTGCGTTCTGCTTGCACACCCGTCCACCACATCTGCCACAGGATATAGAGTGCGCAAATCGCAGCGAGTGTGAACAGCAGCTCAGACACTATGCCGAGCACTTGCCATAATGTCGTGCGGCGGCGCACCCGCGTCTGTGACTCCTTCTGCCGAGAGCCATGCCTTATTTGCATCAGTTACCCCCTTTTGATTCCTCGCCAGTATTCGAGGAATCTGAAGCGTCTGCATTATCTGCATCAACTGAAGAATCCGAACCTGAGGAATCCGAACTCTCCAAAGTATCTGTATCTTCTTCGGTTTTGCCAGACACTTTCGCATACTTCAACGGCTGCAACAACGCCGCAGTTTCCTCAAAATGCAGACTCTTCTTGCGTTCCACCTTCCAGCCAAGGCCGAAAGAACTTACGTACTGCTTATAAATTTTAATCGTAGGGGAGGCATTTAGCGCTTGGATAAGTGCATCAGGATCGCCAATGGCTGAAATAGTGAACGGCGGCGAGTATTTCTTGCCGTGCAAAGAAACAACATTGCCTGAACAGATTACAGCGGAATTGAACAGCACACGCTGATCCATCAGCATCATGGCTTCAGCGCCCCCTGCCCACAGGGCGTTAACAACAGCTTCAATATCTTGTTGATGAATGACATATTTATCGATGTCATCAGATGACCCTGATGCATCAATGGCCTGCTCCCACATTGGCGAATCGTTCAAGGTCACCGTCACGCCAGGCCCTTCGACTGCTGGCAAGGTGGTGCCGATGCCTGGGTCGTCGGTAGTTTTTGAGGAAGTGTTGTCCTTGGAAGCAAGCTCGGTCATGGTGTTTACGTCAGCAGAAAGCTTGTTCACATCCTCTTGCAGCTTATTGACTTCCTGCACGCGCTGTTCGATGAGATCAGCCGTATCGGAGGTAACGGTGGCAGTGCGATTAACGCGCAAATTGGTAACAAACAGGAATCCCGTCAACGCCACAACGAGCAACACGGCGATACTGCCCATCATGGAGAGCTTAGCTCCATGCTTACTGGCATGCTTGCTCATAGACCACCTTTCCGATGGATTCACAGGCTGCATTCACGTCATGGCGACGCGTGTTGCCCCTCACGTTCGAGTGTAGCCACTATGATGACTTCTAGCCTACTGAATGGAGACAAGCTGATGACTGACGAAGAACTGCACACAATCAACTCGAACGAACCTCAGGACATGCAGTCCGAAAACAACGTCGAAGCAACTGAGACTGTTGAAGCTGAAGCAGTCGAAACCGTTGAAACTGTTGAGACTACAGAAACCGTTGAATCTGCAGAAACTGTTGAATCTGCTGAGACGGTCGAAACTGCTGAGACGGTCGAAAAGTCTGACGAAGCTGAAGAAGACACTGAAGTCGTAGAAACCGAAGAAACCGAAACGTCCGATGATGCCGACGAAGCCGAAGCGGCAACTGACGAGGACGAAATCGCTGACGAGGACGAAACTGACGAAGAATCAGACGAAGACGACAGCGCCGAAAGCGAAGACGACACAGAAGACGACGCTGAAGAAGAAATCAGCTTCGTCAACATGGACAAAGTCGAAGCTGTGTTGAACGCCTCTGCCGATAGGGCGGTCATGACCCCGCAGATGCGTCGCATGATGTCACGCCAAGAAGAGACCACTAGGCGCGTCGAGGAGTCCATCAAGGGCACCAAGTCGAACCCGCGTTGGTTCGTGCCGCTGTTCTGCATTCTCATGATAATCGGCCTGATTTGGGTGGTGGCCTATTACCTGACCTCCACATATCCGATTCCGAACATCGGCAACTGGAATCTGCTCATTGGTTTCGTCATCATCATGATCGGCTTCCTGATGACCATGTGGTGGCGCTAAGCATTGCCGGCAAGATTTCTCCACGAACTGAACCCGCCAACTTACGGATGAAATAGCTGATCCTTGTAGTAGTTAAAAAAGGTTTTCTTGCCGGTAATAATCACCGTCTCGCCTTGAAACCCATATCGCAACTGTTCCGCTTGGCCTTTGCGCGTCGCAACACGCGCCCGTACCTCATAATAGTTGCCTTGCTCAGTGCGTGTGGGCGAGGATGCAACAGAATGCACGGTGGCGGTTACGATTAACGGTTTGGCGGAACTGTGGTAGTTGCTCAGCCGCACGGTCTGACCTTGACGCACTTGGGGAATATCGGACACCGGCACAGCCAGCACCACGTCGAGCGCCGTCTTGTCCGTCAATGCCGGATATAGCTCGGCCACAGTGGTTCCGGCAGGAATCTCACTCATGCCCTTGATCTCTTCGTTGACATGCAGCACTCCACCCACGGGAGCCGTTACGGTTGATTTGTCGCTGGCGTTTTGCGCCAGCTTGATATTGGTCTGGAGTTCCAATTTGGTCGCAGCAAGACTGGTGCGCTCCTTGTTGGCATTGAGCTGATATTGCGCGCGCAGTGCTTCAATCTGGCTGGCAATGCTGGTCGATTGGGGTGTCACGCTGCCGGCACTGGAACGCTGGGTGCGCAAGGTGGAGATGGAGGCTCTCAGTTCCTGTGTGGAGCTATCGATGTCAGCCAACATCTTGGCCGTCACCTCGGATGCCTGATCTGTCTCGCCAGCGCTCACTTGTTGCTGATACAGAGCATATGTGGAACTGAATGTGTTGTCAGCGGGAAGCGTGTTTCCCTCAGACACCGCCTGACGTAGTTCGGCATAGTCGTCAATGGTCGCCTGTGTGGCGGCTATCTGTTCGTCAACCGCGGCCTGAGTTGAGACGACCGCCGCATTCTGCCCCTCCGTGGCCTGTCGCTGCTGCGTGGCATCTTGGCGCAATCCCGTCACTTGGGCGCGGAAATCGGCAAGCATGCTTGCATATCCGAATTCGTCTGATTCGCCGATGTCCACGCCGTCGTCCTGCAATCCGTTGATGAGCTGTTCCAACGCTTGCTGCTGTCGGCTGACCGTATCCAGCTGTTGACGCAACGATGTCAGTTGTGTGTCATTGGTGCCGTTATCGTAGGCGAGCAATATGTCACCGGCTTGCACTGTGCGGCTTTCTTCAAGATTGTTGGTGATGATGCGTTCGCCACTGGTTGATTGGATGCGGGTCACCGTGGCAGCCGGCGCAATCTGTCCAACCGTCTTGATCGTCACTTCACGGGTGCCGATCAGCGAGAACACCAATAGTGCCAGCATGGCAATGAATACAGGAATGACCACTAGGGTTGAGAAATTCTCGTACCGGCGACGATAGAATTCTG
The DNA here is from genome assembly GCA_963623245.1 of Parabacteroides merdae. Lineage (GTDB taxonomy): Bacteria > Actinomycetota > Actinomycetes > Actinomycetales > Bifidobacteriaceae > Bifidobacterium. Next base: position 19,928 of record CAVFKU010000005.1, on the reverse strand, counting down.
AGCTTTCCAGAAGACGAGTATCCATACGGTCTGTTTCTTTCAATCGGTGAACAGATGGTAGTAGCTGCCACGTTTGTCCATGAGCTGCTCGTGCGTGCCTCGTTCGACGATGCGCCCTTGTTCCATGACGATTACTGATCCACAACGAGCGGCGACGGTGAGCCGGTGCGCGATGAACACGATGGTTTTGTCGCGCAGGGCGAGCAGATTATCGATGATTCGTTTTTCCGTAGCCACATCGAGACTGCTGGTCGCCTCGTCGAGTATGAGCACGGGCGTATCGGCAAGCAGTGCGCGGGCAAGCGCGATACGCTGCTTTTGGCCGCCGGAAATCGCCGCCGCGTCGCTGGTCAGTTCGGTGGCATAGTTCATCGGCATGGCTTCGATGTCCGCGCGGATTTCGGCAAGCTCGACGGCACGCATGATGTCTTCGTCGGTGGTGTTGGGTTTGGCGCCAAGGGTGAGGTTGTCCATGATGGAGCCGGAGAAAATATAGGGTTCCTGGGGCAGATAGTTGATGTGCCGCCGCAGTGTGTCGCGTTTGACATTGGCGACGTTTGCGCCACCGACGCGCACGGTGCCTTCGCTGGCGTCATAGAAGTTCACCAATAGTTTGGCAAGTGTGGTTTTCCCTGATCCGCTCATTCCAACGACGGCGAGTTTGTCGCCTGGGTTGATGGTCAGGTCGATACCGTCCAGCGTATTGCGGCCATAACCGAACTTGTATGACACGTCTTCCATGCGAATCGGACCGTCAAGCCGTGCCGGGTCGGCGGCATTGAGCTGTTCGCTTTCCTCCGTTTCGACGAGGAACACTTCATTGAGACGATTGTTGGCCACACGCGCGGATTGCAGTTTGGTCTGTAGATTGATGATGTTGAGCAACGGGTTAATAAAGTAGCTCAACAGTGTGTTATAGGTGATGAGTTGTCCGATGCTGATGGTTTGCGTCATCACGAGCCTCGCGCCCACCCACAGCACAGCAACATTTAGCAATAGCTGTGCACCGCTTTTCAGTACGTCCTGTAGCGCCTCGGCTTTGGCATAAGAGAAGGACTTGTCGAGATACTTGACGAACTCGCGGTCAATTTTCTGATAACGTTCCTGCTCGCTGGCCAGCGACTTGACGGTTTCAATGCCGTTGATGTCTTCGATAATTGACGAACTGACGATGGAATTGGCTTGCATCGTATCGTTGTTCAAACGCTCAAACGGCTTGACAAAGGCGAAGATAATCGCAGCATAGACCGGCAGAGCCACCAACGTAAGCAGGAACAGCTGCACGTTCTGCAACCCGAGCACGACACCTACAATCACCACCGTGCCAACATCAAGGAACATCGAGATGATCGTGCTGGCCAGTGCGTCGATGATTGAATTGGCGTCGGTGAAGCGGGAGATGATTTCGCCGGTGCGCCTGGTGGAGAAAAAGCTCATCGGCAGTTTGAAGATGTGGCGAATGTAAGACAAAATTACGTCGATGGTGAGCCGCTGTCCGAGCACACTGAGCAAATATTGCCGAGCGTACGACAGCACCTGCTGCACCGCATAGGCGACGATGAGCCCGACTGCGACGATGCCCAAGGTGGACTTCATCTGATCGGGGATGTACGTGTCGATCAAGGACTGCAAAAAATACGAGCCCGCAACATTGATTATCGTCACCAGCAGTGCGGCAAGAATGATGTTGGCAATAAGTCGCTTGTTCTTGAGCAGCAACGGCACAAAGCTCCACAACCCGCTGTTGTCATCCTTGTGTGGCTGATATTGCGCAGCCGGACCCATGAACAATGCGACACCGGTCCACTCGCGCCCAAATTCCTCTTTGGACACCGTGCGCACCCCGACATGCGGGTCAGGATCAGCGACGACCAGACGGCTGCCTTTTGCCCTGTACACCACCACGTAATGCAGTAGCTTGCCTTCTTTGAGGATGTGCGCAATGAATGGATAGGGCACGTCGTCCATATCGAACAGCGACATGTCAGCTTTGATTGCTTTGGTTTCGAAACCGATTTGCCTGGCCGCCTCCACCAAACCAAGCGCGGTGGTGCCTTCCATGTTCGTCTTAGCAAGTTCGCGCAAATGCGCCAATGAATAGCGCGAACCGTAATGTCTGGCAATACTAGCCAAAGCGGCCACCCCACAGTCACGCATATCTACCTGAGGCACATACGCATAACGCCTGAAGAACATGCTTCCCCCTCTTCATGCTTGACCCGATGCTCACATGCAAACAGATACAAGAGGCACGTACGCCCCCTATGTCTCTTTGCTATACGCAAATGTCCACAGCACTATTCCGCTGTGGACATTCGTGTACATAGCCGCTCAGCCAAACGCGCGAGCCAGCACATACGCCATACCGAAGCCAACGCCGGCAGCAACAACTACGCCTCCAGCGATTACGAGCGGCGGAACTACCCCGCCCTCTGTCTGCGTCAATTCTTCTTCGCTCAACTCATTGAATTCCATATCTCGCATCATCTTCACCTTTCTCATAGCGAATTCAATCCCACAACAATGCCGCCGAGGAAACCGATAATAAAACCAACAGTGAGCAGCACTTCAAAGAAATACATGGGAACAGAGTACTTCCCCTTCTCCTTATCCTTTTTCTTCTCAACTGCCGTATCGTTTTCATTTATCTCATTCATGACTAACTCTCACTTACGGTTCACATGATTCAAGCCCACAGCGATTCCCCCCGCAAACCCAGCTGCGAATGAAGTGCCCCAGATTGCCCAAATAGCGAGGGGAATAACACCACCTTCAACCTGAGCCAACTCTCGGTCATCAAGGCTAGTGTACTTTTCAAGTTCCATCATCTGTCCTTTCACAGTTGTTATGAGCTCGGCAATCAAACCCACGACAATGCAAGCACGAAAAATGGCGCATGACTGACTCCTGAACCGCGATGTAAACATTCGACTACATCTTGCTGAAAAAATAGCGGCTGTCCACAAGACCTCGACTACGCTCCGCTCGAAACGACAATGAAAGAAACTGGTCATTTCGACCGGAGGTCGTCAGGCTGTAGTCGAGAAATCTTGTCGACAACGTCACCGTATTCCCAGCCTGACAACGCATGTCCACAAAATAGGCGGATTAAAGGTGCGCTTGGCATCGTATTCGCTACATTGGCAGATATGGAAGAAATCAAAGACGAGCCAAACCAGGCGACCTTTCAGCCGTTGCGGGTCGCTCTGGTGGACAACGACCCGTTGGCACTGAGAGTGTTAGTGCAGATATTGCCCCGTAGGGTGCCAGGCTTGCAAGTTATTTGGTACACGCAGTCCGGCGGCGAAGCGGCGCGTAAATGCACTAACGCTGATTTAGCGCCCGATCTACTGATGTTGGACATGTCTCTCGGCGATGGCGAAAGCGGCCTAAGCGTTTGCCGATTGATTCGTTCCAACACAGCCTCCGTGCCGATACTGGGAATTACTTCGTACAGCCTTAAGCATTATGCGGCGAAACTTGCTGAGGCTGGGGCTCAAGGATTGTGCACCAAGTCAGAGAGCAGCATGATTACCTTGGCAATTGAACGCATTCGCCGTGGGGGCACATTCAATTCAGTTGGCGGAGTGCAATTCGATACGGCAGCTCGGGCTCATGAACGGCTGGCGCAAGCAGAAGCCGCTAAAGAGCCGCGACTAAGCATTCGAGAAGCTCAGATTCTTGACTTGCTGTCACAGGGGCGCAAATATTCGCAGATTGCCGAAGAATTTGGCGTTGCTGAATCTTCGATACGTACACAATCACACCGAGCCGTCAAAAAACTCAATGCCAACACGCTTAGCCAGGCTATTGCGATATGGGTGACCGGCGCATGGCAGTGAGCGGATTGCGTGCAACCTTTGCCCGCATCAAAACATGGGTAAAGGCCGACAAGTTTGTAACTGACGTGGCGTGTGTAAGTGCCACACTGTGCATTTCCCTATATGTTATTGATTTTTCTGCTAGATCTGAGCACATTATAGCAACGGCAGCTATTGTGTTTGCACTACTCGTCATACCTAGGAATCCCAAAGTCGGCGTCGCTATTGTTGTGTTTTTCGGAGCGATGTCAGAGGCGTTCCTTCTGACGTCGCCAATTATTAGACTGCTAGCAATCACAGTTTCTTGCCTGCTCTTTGGATATATGAAAACCTCCCAATGGCGCTCACTGTTGTCGCCATTCATCTTGTGGGGCGTGATGTGCACGAGTTATGTACGCGACAACACGCTTGACATATCGTTAGCTACCGCAAGCGCTGCACTTGTTCTCTTGCCCTGGCTGGTGGGTCGGTTTATACGCAGAAAGGATGCGTACATAGCTGACATACATGCTAGGCATCAGCTTGAGCAATTGCAGGCGGAACTTGAGCGCAAGAATCGGGACAATAAGCTAGCAAGGCTAATTCACGATTCTGTGACCAATGATCTCTCTGCGATTCTGTTGATTTCAGAACAACTCACTGACGAAGATAAGAAGGACGTCAGCGAGACTATTGCTATGAGAGCACGCAATGCACTGAAAGAGGTTCATCGCGTTATCGATATATTAGACGAAGTCAAAACCACACATAACACCCTCGATAATTCTGGCGCTACTGACGAGACTCTAACGGTTCAAGGCCTAACGCAGCTGTGCGCAGAGAACGATCTGGAGCTTGCTTCTCTAGGTTACACAGGTCAATCTAAGGTTATTATCCGCACAGTTGTACCCATTGCCACATGTCCGGAAGTTATCAAAGAACTACTTGGCGAACTGTATGTCAATATCGTTAGACATTGCAAATCCGGGAAGGATGAGTATTCACTCGTTATCCTAATTGAGGAAACGGGTACACGGATAATTCAAACGAACACCTGTCGCGCTGGCGTACAACACTTCTCCGGTATTCCTTCAGGCAAAGGATTGGATATGTATCGCTCGGCTTTGCAATCTCAAGGTGGCAAGATGTACACCAACTATCAGGACGATACATGGCTGATAAACTGCTGGATTCCATGGAGCGGTCTTGAACTTTTGTAGACACATGCCTACCCATAGGTGTTAGTGGTGATGCTTGTCCACAAGATACTGCTGCTTAATGAAATTTGGATTACTTATCGGTTTGAATGATTTGCGTTTAATCAGTCGGGAGACAGGTTGTACTATGCAACAAATTGACAACGTTTCTTTTGAAGAAAGCATTATCGAACCCGCAGATCTTGAAACAATAGTTGGAGGCACGGCATTCGAATTAACTGCACTGACATGGCTTAAGAAGGTACTTCTCTTGTAAGACATGGCTCATGAAGCCCCTGTTTTCGGTAGACGCTTGGACTGTGGAATTCTTGTGGAGAGGGGGGTGCTTCTTGGCACAGTATCGTCAAATGTTTACAGCGTGGCACAGAATCCAATCATGCGCCACCTTTTCGTGCTTTAATTTGTTATGGGTTTGATTGTCAGACATGCAAACTTTCAATGACAAAGATAGCTAATGAATCTTGACACGGTAAACGAAGATGATGCAACAGACGAGAAGAAGAAGCATTCCGTTTCTCTGCTTTGCTTTGAAGTGCTGATCACTGTTGGTTTTATTATCGGTTTCCTCGGCGGCATTGTCGTGGGATTGAATGCGATATAAGCAGCGCGTGGATGGCGGCTGGAGGCGTGATTATCTGACGGAATGGAAGATTTCTCGACTATGCTCACTTACGTTCGCTTCGCTCGAAATGACCGCTCCCTTACTTGTCATTCCGAGCGGAGCGAAGCGTAGTCGAGGAATCTTCCTTGCGCAGAGATTTCTCCACTCGCTTCGCTCGGTCGAAATGACAGTGAACGGGGCAGTATTTGCTCGGAATGACGATAAACGGGATGCCGCTTCCAGTGCTCAATGAATGCATGCAAAACAAGAAGTGAGTAATGCAACTGGGCGGGTGTCTGCAGTATCGCAACCACCAGCCCAGTCATTGAATATGAAGTCAGCAGCGGACTGACCAATAGCCCATCAGGTATATACCAGTGGCACCAACCGCAACAAGCAACACGACTGCCGCAATAACACCGAAAGCAATGATGCCTCTTGAGGCAGCGGTTTTGGAAGCATACCGTTGCATCCAAGCCACACGCCACCGATGAAGCAAAGCAGTCAGCTTGCCTTCGCCTTTTCCGCGATCACCCATCGCTGATGCGCCAATCGAGAGCCCCAAGCAAAACCATATAAGCGATTCTATATTCATGCTCTGCCTCCTTAACATATTCCAACAATTCAGCATCTACAGCCGAACCTGATTGCCATTATCAGCATTGCGATGGGCATGTAGCTCGTTTCCATAGGCTCATCGTGGACATCAGGCCACATGCGTTGACGCATTGTCGACATATGTCTAACACGACAGATGCAAGACGCGCATAATACCTTGCAGGAGGCAAAAATTGACGTTACAAGATATAAAATGGAACGCCCCCTCCTTGTCATTTCAACCGAGCTTGTCTCTTCCTTGTTATTTCGACCGAGGCGATAAACGGGATACCGCATCACCTCGCTAGAAATGACAGGGGGATGCCGTTTTCACCTCGATCGCATGACGGGAGCTTCGCCATCCATCAGTAAACAAACATCGACATTGCACTAATTCGTGTAACGACACGTCCACAATGCAGCAATTAAACTCGCCCACACACTCAAAACAATGCTGCAATGATGACCGGTTCAGCAATCGCCGAACCGCGGAGAGCCACTGGCAACCCACCCATCTATAAATGAAAGGATTGAGAAATGGACACCAATATTACAAAAGTGCCATTCACAGCAACAAATCAACGAAACTCTTTAAAGCAGTTTGAAGATATGGATGCGAGTGCACTCGCTCAAACCGAAGGCGGCTTGTTCCCCATCGTCATCGGTGGGATTGCAATCAGCAAAGGAGCGGCAATTGCCGGAGGACTTCTGCTGGTCGGAGGCATCGGTCTCGGCATGTGGGAAGCTTATCGTAACTAGTTTAGGGAGGAATTATCATGCAATACGAAGTGCTTTCAACGGATGATTTGGCTCAAATCGAAGGCGGTTTCTTGCCTGCTCTGGCAGCTGGAGTGGGCATTTTCGTAGGCGGTATTGAAATTGGCCGATGTGTTGGTAAGATCATCTGGCCTAATTAAGCAGAGAGCAAAGGAAAGAGCATGAAAGAGGGACTGAGGGTTATCTGCAAGCTGGTAACAGTGGTGGCAGTTGCATTCGAGCTTGTCATCATCGTGCTCGCCAATTTGGGGTACGTCTCACGTGACTCAATCACTGATGCTGTACACGGCTTGGTCACATTGCTTGTCATGTACACATGCTGCTGTTTTGCAAATTTCGGTGAATCTACCAAGACGCCGCACGCGGCGAAGGAACAGGCCGAGAAGTCAAGCGAGTGATTTCCTCAGCGCTCATTCCCAACGCTTGGAGAATGCGCGCAAACACAAGTTTGAGTAGCGCAACTAGGTGGGTGTTTGCGATGCTGTAAACGCCCACCCAATCATTTCACAAGAACTTCCCCCTCCTTGTCATTCCGAGCGAAGCGTGGTCGAGGAATCTTTTGTGAACGAAATATTAAGGCGCCAACATGGATAACGGCGCCACCAGCACGCCATCCTCACGCCGATACGCCGTGGCGGTGCCAGTAAGCACCAGAAGAAATGCGGGGCTCCCCTCACGTTGCTGATCCACGCGATCGGCCAGCTTCAGCAAATGCTTTGCGGCCTGATCAATCATACGCGAACCAAGCTTGACCTCCACGAGAGCCCACCTGCCATCGTCAAGCGTGATGACCGCATCCGCTTCCAAGCCGGTTTTATCGCGGTAGTGGCGCACCTGCCCCTGCAAGGCATCGGCGTATATGCGCAAATCGCGCACGCACAGTGATTCAAACAGCAGACCGAAGGTCTCGAAATCGGACAGCAGCTTGCTTGGGGTGGCCTTGAGCATTGTGGCGGCAATCGAAGGATCGACAAAGTGACGTGTTGGACTTGTACGAACCGCTGTTTTGGAGCGCAGCCGCGGGCCCCAAGCCGCAAGGTCTTCAATGACATAGGCTCGCGTCAGCGCGTCCACGTAATCTGCAACGGTGTCGATTGAGGGCGGCTCGCCTTGCATATCATTGGCTATGGTGGTCAACGGCGCTTCCGATGCCGTGTTTCTGGCATAGGAACGCATAATCGAGCGCATCCACGTTTTGTTGCGTCTCATGCCATCCATCTGTTCGATGTCTGCGTCAAGCAATTCACTCACGTAATCGCTTGCCATGTCCAATGCGTTCTGCTGATTCTGCTCGATAACGGCTTCAGGCCATCCACCACGACACAGGGCGAACGCCGTGCGCTCGATATCGAAATTCGTGATGCCCGCAACTGCCAAATCGCCGTCGAATAATGACGACAATGAGATCGCCCCACTGGATTCGCCGGATTCATACAGTGACATTGGGCGCATGGTCATATTTGAAATGCGGCCGACCCCCGAATGCTGCGGCTGTTCGCCTGTTCGCCGCGGCGTAGCCGAACCAGTGAGAATGAAACGACCTCTACCGCTGCCATTGTCAATTGCGAACCTGACCGCGTCCCATAGCTGCGGAGCCATCTGCCATTCATCGATAAGGCGCGGCTCTTCACCCGCAAGTATCGCCGAGGGCTTGGCATCCGCCAAAGCCAGCAGCGCAGGGCCGTTATCGGGATCTTGCAGGTAAACCTGACTGGCCGACCTCTGACGTGCCGTGGCGGTTTTGCCGCACCATTTAGGCCCCACGATATGCACAGCTCCCGCCGTGCGCAGCTTACGGGTAAGCATGTCATCGGCAATCCGCGGCAAGTATTGGTTTATGGGCATGGCGTTCCTTTGCAATCAAAGCGATACACGCATCATATTCCGTGAGTTGGACCGTTTTCATTCCGTGAGTTGGACCGTTTTCATTCCGTGAGTTGGACGATCTGAGGACACTGGCATTTGCGAAGATTTCTCCACTCGCTAACGCTCGGTCGAAATGACAGTGAAAGAAGGGCTCATTTCGAGCGAAGTCGAAGGATCTCACCACAAAGTGGCAGCCAACCGCAACTTATCCACAATGTTTTCCACAGCGTGTGGAAAACTACACGCGTGTAATTTGCCCTGCCAACCGTTCACCAACGCGGCGCACATAGCAGGATAACGACAAGCAACAGCACAACAACTGCGGCGCCATACACCACCATTCGCTGCGTGAATGAACGCAAACGCAAGGCAGGCACCCCCGCGACCAGCAGCCAAGTGAGCACGCCGCCGGTGACGAATCCGCCGACATGCGACTGCCAAGCGATGCCGCCGACCACAAACGGCAGCAGGAAGTTGATGCCCATCCACACCAGCATCGAACGGATATCCGCGCCGATACGTCGGAACACCACCAGCAAAGCAGCAAATAGGCCAAACAATGCGCCGGACGCACCATACACAGCCACAAACCACTCACCACTCACCCGCGCCCACACCATCAGTCCGGCAGCACCGCCAAGACCTGAAATGAGATAGAGCGCGAGGTAACGCCAATGGCCCATCATGCGCTCCAACACCGGCCCCACCGAGAACAGCGCAAGCATATTGAACGCAATGTGCATCAAGTTCGGCGCGTGCAGGAACATCGAGGTCAGCCACGTCCACGGATGAGTAAGCATGGTCGCCGGCATGACCATGCCGAAACTAACCAGAGCAGTGAACGCACTAGGGGCAAGAACTCGCAAAAGCATCTCTACCAGCCATACAGCCACGCAGGCGACGATAATCGCCCATGTGATTACTGGGCCGCCGCTCGTCCACTCGCTACGAATCTGCTGTTTAGTTGGAATCTGCATGGCCACCACTGTAGCGAATGGCACTCCCCGCTGGCTCAAACAAGCACAGCCAGAGGGTGGTAATTGTGTGGAACCGACTAAGCGGCTGAGAAGACTATTGCTTGCTGCAACTTTCGCTACAACTTTCACTACACCTTGACACTGCGACTTGACGGTGGACAATCTCACCTAATCGTTACATAACACGCTTTATGATGGATAGTGGAGTTGGTTTGAATGAAAGGCCAACAGCCTTAACGAAAGGAGACGCCATGGAGAATAAGTCTTCAAGCGGTTGGAAGTTCTTTGCTTTGCTGTTCGGCGCACTGCTTGCCGCAGCCGTTGGACTGTACGTTTACAAGCAGCAGAATCCGGATTACGATCCGTGGGAGGAACCGTGGGAGAACAGCTCTTCGCCGGTCGACTTGGGATTGGATAAGGCTGAGGATGAGATTGCCGACGGCGAAACTGCCGCGGAAATCGCCTGACCGAACTAATACACACTTAAACACAAGAAAACCCCTGCGCCGCAAGGTTGCAGGGGTTTTCTTTACGCTACTGGAGCCTCACAAGGCCATTGACCTCACGCAAGTGCCGAAAGCGGGCCAGTATGCCAGATACGCTCAAGATAATCGCTGATCGAGCGATCGGAGCTAAAGTAGCCCGAGTTCGCCACGTTGATCAAAGCCTTGCGATTCCACTCAAGCGGCTGAGCGTAGAGCGCCTCGATTTCGGACTGAATGGCGGTGTACGCATGGAAGTCAGCCAGCGTCATGAACCAATCCTTGGAGAGCCAATCGCTGACCAACGGGGCATAGGTGTCCTTGTTGCCGTTGGAGAAGGTGCCATCAGCCACCATGTCGATTGCGGCCTTCAGGCGCGGGTCGGCCTCGTAATACTTGCGCGGGCCGTAGCCGTCAGCGTAGAGCTTGTCCACCTCGTCAACAGTCATGCCGAAGAGGAAGAAGTTCTCAGCCCCCACGAGATCACGAATCTCCACGTTTGCGCCGTCGAGCGTACCAACGGTCATTGCGCCGTTCAGCGCGAACTTCATGTTGCCGGTGCCGGAAGCTTCCTTGCCGGCCTGTGAAATCTGCTCGTCGAGATCAGTGGCCGGAATAAGATGCTGAGCGAGACGCACGTTGTAGTTCCAAGGGAAATACACGCTGAGCTTGCCTTTAACGTCTGGATCATTGTTGACCACGCGCGCCACGTTGTTAATCAGCTGAATAGTCATCTTGGCTAAGTAATAGCCAGGTGCGGCCTTCGCGCCGAAAATCACAGTGCGCGGCATCACGTCGTCGGCAGAAACCTTGCCCGACTTGATGTCGGCATAGCGGGCGATTAGCGCCAAAATCTTCAGAGCCTGACGCTTGTATTCATGCAAACGTTTAACCATGGTGTTGAACATGGTGTTTGGGTCGAGGTCGAAGCCATACTCACGCTTGGCGTAATTAGCAAAATCGACCTTGTTGGCCTGCTTGACAGCGGCAAATTTCTTGACAAACTCATCATCAGCGGCCAGCGGCTCCAAGCCTTTGAGCAACTCCAAGTCGCTCAGCCACTTATCGGTGCCCAGACCCTCGGTGATGAGGTCGGACAGACGCGGGTTGGCCAGCTTGACGAAGCGGCGCGGGGTGACGCCGTTGGTCACGTTGGTGAACTTGTCGGGATAGACGTCGGAGAAGTTCTTGAGCGTCACGTCCTTCAACAGCTGGGAGTGCAGTTCGGCCACGCCGTTGACGTGCGAGCCGCCATAGGTGGCGAGATAGGCCATGCGCACGGAATCGCCGGTATAGATCGCCATATCCTTGATAGTGACGGCGTCCACGCCTTTGGCCTTTAGTTCAGCCTCAAACTGCTCGTTGATCTTCTCGATGATTTCGAGGTGACGCGGCAGAAGCTCGCCGATGAGGTCGGCCGGCCACACTTCCAGCGCCTCGGGCAGCAGCGTGTGACATGTGTAGTTGAAGGTCTTATTGGTGATGGACCAAGCAGTGTCCCAGTCGTAGCCGTATTCGTCGATGAGGATGCGCATCAGCTCGGGGATGCCGATCACCGGGTGGGTGTCGTTGAGCTGGAAGACGATCTTGTTAGGCAGTGTGGTCAAGTCCGGCTTGCTTTCGCCCGGATAGAACACGCGAATCGCGTCATGCAGCGAGGCCGACACGAAGAAATACTGCTGCTCAAGGCGCAGCTGCTTGCCTTCCTTGGTGGAATCCTCTGGATAAAGAATCTTAGAAATGTTCTCTGCTTCAACTTGCGGCTTAACGGCGCTTAAGTATTCGGAGCGGTTGAAAGTGAGCAAATCGAACTCATCCTCAGCTTTCGCACTCCACAAGCGCAGCGTATTCACGCGGCCGGAAGCATAGCCGGGCACCATGTAATCCACAGGAACGGCGCGCACCGCCCACGCCGGCTTCCACACCTTCCTACCGCCTTCATCGACAACCTTGCCACCGAAGGAGACCTTTTGCGAACGGTTGTAGTCGATGTGGCCCCACGGCTCCTCGTTAGCCAGCCAGTAGTCCGGCGTTTCGACCTGCTTACCGTCCTTGTCGAACTCCTGCTTGAAGATGCCGTACTTGTATTGGATGCCGTAACCGAACGCCGGCACGCCCAGCGAGGCGAGCGAATCAATAAAGCACGCGGCCAGACGACCCAAGCCGCCATTGCCCAAACCTGGCTCATATTCCATGTCGACAACATCTTGCAAGTCGAAACCGAGGGACTTGACAGCGGCATTATATTGCTCAGTAAGACCGGCATTGAGCAGAGCATTACGCAACTGCTTGCCCATCAAAAACTCAGCAGACAGATAGCCGACGGCCTTGGTGTTGCCGTTAATCATGTCGTGCTGGGTTTGCATCCATGAATCCATCAGGTGACGGCGCACGGCGGTTGCTGCCGCGACGTACACATCGGCGGGAGTGGCCTGCTCGACAGTGACGCCTTGGGCGTATTTGAGCTGCTCGCGAATCTCGTCGGCGAACTGCTCGGCGGTAATTGGGGACTGTGGTGCGGTGATTTCGCTCATATTGCCTCCCGATTTTCTCTGTTATGGCTCTCGGTTATAGTATGCCGCGATGGCGCCACATTTTGGCTTCTCCCGAAGGATTCAGCCGCGTTCCACACCATTGTGCATACGTTGTCACTGCAAGGCTACCATATATAGCAACATCTCGCCTCAACAATATGTCTCCTAAGCTGTTGTCACAATGAAAACGTGAGCAAAGCGTTGCGGCACAGACGCGGTTATGGGTGCCACATGCGCCACAATGGAAGCATGGCAGTAATTTTGCACAAGGACTTACAGCGCGGGCGTGAAGCATACGAGCAGTGGAAGCAAGCGGCTCGACATGCACTCATAGACAACAACGGAAGCACAAGCACGACATATCGCCTAGGTCTTGACCTCGAAGTGCCGCGTTCTACGCAAGCTATGGCCGTGCGCTATTCGCTGTATCTTCTGGAATGCAAAGCCCCAGGCCCCAGCGTGGAGGTGCGCGTGGCGCCGTGGGGAGCCGTCAAGATTCTCGATGGGCCAGCTTCGGATCCGCATAACCTCACGCCGCCCGATGTTGTCGAACTCGAGCCGAACGTATGGTTGCGGCTTGCGTGCGGTATCACCACGTGGGATGAAGAGCGGCAGGCGGGGCACATCAGCGCCGTTGGCGAGCGCGACAACCTAAGCGAACTCTTGCCTCTCTAAGCCCTGTTCACTGTCATTTTTGAGCATAGGCCGCAAGAGTGAAGTTGGAGAAATCTTACTTCTTGCGCTTGAGTGCGCTAGGCACTGGCATGGGCATAGGAATGGGCTTATGCGGTTTCGCCGCAGGGCTAGCCGCAGGCATTTCCTCACTGGTTGCCTTGGCTGCGGCTTCGGCGGCCCACTTGGCGTAATCGTCTAGATCATCGGAAGAATCGGAAGGCGACGCGCTGTCCACGCTCTTGCCCGTATATTGGTCTTCCATGTCGGCGAACGGGTCAACCGAGCCGGAACCCGGCTCCTGATGGTTCAACTCTTTAGCAAGCTCATCGTAATCGGTGTCGGTGGTCAAATACTTGAGCTTACGGGCAATTTTCTGCTGCTTTGCTTTCTGACGTCCGCGGCCCATTTGACCCCCTGCTGTATTCGCTTGCTATCAATTCATCACCTAAGAAGAGTACCACTTGTTCAGGCCGGTGTGGTTGTCTGATGACACTTTTACGATAAAAACGATTATTTTACACAAATTCAACCCACTTTTAACGAAGGGCAACAGGTATGACAGGCGAAACGCAAGGCGCGCAAATCACGGCGGTCGGCAATGAGATGAGCGCCAGTTTTCTAGCGGCAAAAAAGCGTTCGGACGCCACTGAAGCCCAAATCGAAGCCGATCCTAGCAAATTCACCATGCTTACCGGCGACAGGCCGACGGGTCGATTGCACTTGGGACATTATTTCGGAACAATCCGCGAGCGCGTCGCCATGCAAAACAAGGGTGTGCACACCAACATCATCATTGCGGACTATCAGGTGATTACCGACCGCGACACCACTGAGCACATTCAAGACAATGTGTTAAACCTTGTGCTCGACTATCTGGCTGCAGGCATCGACCCGAAAAAAACGATGATTTACGCGCATTCCGCCGTAGCAGCTGCAAACCAGCTCATGTTGCCATTCTTGTCGCTGGTCACTGAGGCGGAGTTGCACCGTAACCCTACCGTCAAGGCGGAAATGGAAGCCTCTGGCCACGCGCTGACGGGGCTGCTGCTGACTTACCCAGTGCATCAGGCGTGCGACATTCTGTTCTGCAAGGGCAATGTGGTGCCGGTTGGTAAGGATCAGTTGCCGCATATTGAGTTGACCCGTACTATCGCGAGACGGTTCAACGAACGATACGCCAAGAACAACCCCGTGTTCCCCGAGCCAGCGGCTATTTTGTCTGACGCGCCGGAAATTCCAGGGCTTGATGGGCAGAAGATGAGCAAGTCGCGCGGCAATGCCATTATGCTCAGCGCCACTGCGGAAGAAACCGCGAAGCTTATCAAGAAGAGCCGCACTGATTCCGATCGCGCCATCACCTTCGATCCTGTGAATCGCCCTGAAGTCTCTGCATTGCTGACCACCGCTTCGCTGACAACTGGCCGCGCGCCTGAAGAGATCGCAGCTGAAATCGGCGATGCTGGTGCGGGTGCACTGAAAATGTGTGTTATCGATTCGGTAAACGGGTTCCTTGCCCAGCACCGCGAGGCCCGTGCCGAACTCGCCAAGGACATGGACTATGTGCGTGACGTGTTGGAGGACGGCAACCGCCGCGCCAACGCTATCGCCGAAGCAACCTTGGACGAAGTTCGCTGTGCTATGGGCATGAAGTACTGACCGGCCCAATCGGATAAATCGGTGTCAATCAAGTGAAGTCAAGCATGAAAAAACCGGCTCATGGCCGGGTTTTCGTTTGAAGCGTCAAACAGCTCACTGACCGGTGAAGGTCTTATCGAAAATTGTGCTGCCAGACTGGGTGTGCATAAACACACGCACGGAAATGGGGTTATCGCCCTTAACCATGGCGCTCATGAGATTAGCTATGGACTGGTAGGACGTGGTTTGCCCTTCAACGCTGGTGCGCAGAATGTCCGACTGAGTGGCCATGTCGTCAGGCACAATGAGGTCGTACGTAATAGTGCTGCCTTGGGCGGTCACCGAAGCAGTGATGCCCATATCCTTGTACTTTTCAACCTCCTGCTGCACCTGACGCTGCATCTCAGGATAGTTAAGCATGTCAGAGGCATTGTCAAACATGCCGTTGACGCTATCGATCTTGTCGCTGCTATTCGTTTCGGTGTCGTTCTTGGAGCTATCGTCCTTGGTGCTGCTATCTTGCGTGGAAGTGCTTTGACTGGTGGTGGTAGTCGATCCGCTGGTATCGCGGTTGGCTACCCACACCACACCCCAAATCGCAGCAACAAAGAACGTGACGGTCATCAAAACACCGATGACAATGCCGGCAATAGCAAGGGAACGACCACGCTCGTGCGTGCGCTTGATCTGGTTGAGACCGACTAGAGAAAGGATCAACCCCACGAGACCGCCAAAGAACGACAAGACAAAGCCGGTAATGGCCATTGCATTCCATTCGTGACGGCGGGAGGAACGAGACACGCGAGAAGCGCGAGCAGAATGTGCGGGCTGTGTTTCAGCTGGTTGCACTGCCACCGGCTGCGCGGGCTGTGCAGCTTGTTGTGCTGGCTGTGCAACTTGCTGTACAGGTTCAGCTGACTGCTGTGACGCAACAGGCTGAGGATTAGCGGGTTCGCTCTGAGGCTCAACAGGTGCTACAGCCACAGGCTTAGCGGGAGGTGCTGGCACAGGACCGTTAGGCTCATGCTGAACAACAGACGGCTGGGATTCAGCAGACTGAGATCCTTGGGCAGCAGGCGAGCCAACAGGCTGGTTATCGGAACCAATCAGCGGAGTGGAACTCGACACTGGAATATCCCGTGAATGGGCGGCAAGCACTTCAGGATCAAGATCCAAAGACTCTGTAATCGGATCAGAAACATGCGCATCAAGCGGGCGTGGTTCATGTAACGACTCGAAAGCAGCCGAATTGAAGGCAATCGGATCGAAAATGGAACGCTCAGTCTGCTGAGAGGACTGAGCCTGGGCGTCGGACTGCTGATTCTCGGCGTTGCCAGCCATAATTTCTCTTCTTTCTAGTGGACGACGAACCCTGCACACACACGGCAGCGAACCGCTTTATGGTCTATATCGTTTCGTGTTTCAAAACAACTGTAAGCGTACCGAAGAATTTAGACAAAATATGCACAAATGTTTCAACGACTCGTGTGTTTCCATCAGATTCAAACGTCGTATCTCCATGATTTATCGGTAATAACTCGTGCTAAAGCAAGACCAATGGGAAGACAGACGATGACCATAAACGCGCGGAACGCCCAGTCGAGAGCAGTAAGCGTGTTGAACTGGCCAAGATGGAACATGGCTTGATACATATACAGACCTGGAACCATGATGACGATTGAAGGAACAGTCAAGCAAATGCGCGGATAGCCCAAATGCGGTGGCAGGAAGCCGTGTCGCACAGCGGAACGCCAAGCAGAAGCGAGCAAACCTGCTAGCAAAGCGCCGATGAATGCGGCGGCCTCAAGAGGCACACCGGCGTCAGTAATCTCCAAGCGCAGAGTGTCGGTAATCATGCCGATACAGGCAGCCACTAGGCACATGCGTTGAGGCGAGTTGAACATCACCGAAAATCCCCACACGCCAATGAAAGCAAACAGCATGCGCAACAGGCAGTTTACCGCCGGATTCAGGCCAAGCGAATCAAAGCCCTGCGGATTCAGATGCACAATGCAGGCCACCATCCAGCCGCCCAGCGTAGCCATGAGAATAATGCACAGCACATAGGCGATACGCTGAATTCCTGACGGAAAATCAATTTTCGCCATATCGAGGCCGCCGGTGATAAGCGGAAAGCCAGGAATCACAAACAGCATGGCACCGATATATGCGGTGTCATGCGCAAGTGCAGCCGGATAGAACAAGGAAATCAAGCGCAATGTGCCGGTACAAGCGAGCGCGGCAAGCGACACGCAAATGAACGTGACGAAGAACTGATTGAGATGATGCGCAAAGAGGCGACGGCGCAGCCAATGGCCAAGACCGGCACCCACGAACGCGCCAATCATGTCAATTGGGCCACCGCCGAGCAAGAACACGAATGATGCACACGCACACGCCGAGGCGAATCCGGCGAATGCTGGAGAATACAGCGGTTTGCGGTGCTCGATTTTGTCAAGCCGAGCATGGGCCTGCCCCACGGTGATAGGCGTGACTTCTGTGTCGCTCTGCTTGCCGACGTGGTCGAAGTGTTCGGCGTATTCGCCTTTGATATGGGTTTGGGCTCGCACCTTTTTGGCTTCAGGCCTAGCTTCGAGCTTAGCTTTCTTGGCTTCGACTTTAGCTCGAACTCTGGCTTTGCGACGTTCACGTAAGCTCTTCGACAAATCAGCTGACACCTGCGAAGCATCTCTGCTATCAAGATGATTCATCAGACCTTCGGACACTTCCGTGCGGCTGTGATACATCGAACCCTTGCCAAGGTTCACATTGAACCAGTCAGCAAAATGTTCCAACAGCCAAATGCGCTCAGTGTTAACGCCGGTGGTGGGCAAATCTACCACTTCGGTAATGCGGTTCTTGCCGTCAGTGCACGAGGCTTCAATATCAGTCAAGTTCACGTCAGCGCGCACATGCACGCCCAGCGGGTAGGCAATGCGATGCATCATTTCACGCACACGAAAACTGCCAGTGCCAGCACCTAAGTCGAGCATGCCCACACGCACAATAACACTGGTCTTCGCGGCAATGCCTGCTTCGGTGACAGGCTTGTCCCAGTCGCGCTCAATGTCTTCCATATCCAAAGGAATGGAGTGTGTATGGAATTTGCTGACTGCCGAAGCACCCTTGGGTTCAGAGGCAGCGGCGCGTATCTCCTGCTGTTCGCTCACGTCTTTATTTTTACTCCGCACACCGAACGAAACATGCAAAATATGGACGCGTAACGTAACTAGCGATGTTGTCCCGCTACACTTGAGCACGCGACAACCACATTGAACGAAGGGCTGTGGGCTCGCAACAGTCGGCCTTGAACAACCGCGGAGGAGCCGCGGACAGCCGATAGACCGAGCAACCTGACGTTCGATAAAGGAGGTTACTATGTCCAAATCTGAAGATCAGATCACGCCAACAGACGCCGTTCCTGTCGTGACCGGCACTTGGCGCAAAACTCCCGAAGAGCACGATTTACCGAAGAATCTCAAGTACGATATGGATTTGTGCTTGAAAATTCTGCGCGACGTACTGAATGAATACGACCCGAAGCTGCTCGCCACCTTCGACACCGTGCGCAATTACGCGGTGGAAGCCAGCGCCGAGCATTTCGGCGGTGCACGCAACCCGAACAGAGATCAGGACGGTTTGATCGAAGCGGGCAAAATTATCGACGCCATGAATGTGCACGACGCGCAGCTGCTCGCCCGCGCATTCGCTACCTACTTCCACTTGGCGAACCTGTCTGAAGAAAACTACCGCGTATCCGTACTGCACAGCCGTGAAGCCAAAGTGGGCGAGAACGAGGCCGTCGATCCAAGTAACGAACTGACAGTGGCATATCACCAGCTCATCAATGAGATGGGACCGGCCACAGCCAAAGAGCTGCTGAATCGCCTAGAGTTTCGTCCAGTGTTTACCGCACATCCCACCGAAGCGCGACGTAAGGCAGTGGAAGGCAAAATTCGCCGTATTGCCCAATTGCTTGAACTGCACAGAGTGGTGGGCGGCACCGACAAGAAGGAAAACAGCCGCCAACTCTACAACGAGATTGACGCGCTGTTCCGCACATCCCCCATTGCGCTGAAGAAGCCCACTCCCGTCGAAGAAGCAGACACCATTCTTGACATCTTTGATAACACCCTGTTCCGCACTATTCCACAAGTGTATCGCCGCTTTGACGATTGGATGCTTGGCGACAAGGCAGGGCTGGTTGAGCCAGCTTGCCCCGCATTCTTCCACCCAGGCAGTTGGATTGGCTCCGACCGTGACGGCAACCCGAACGTCACCGCCAAAGTAAGCCGCAAAGTGGCGCGCAAGTTCAGCGACCATGTCATCACTGCCCTTGAAGAAGCCACGCGCACTGTTGGGCGCAACCTCACGATAGAAACGGTCACCACTCCAGCCAGTGATGAGCTGAAAAACCTGTGGAGCCACCAAAAGGAGATGAGCGAGCGGCTGACAGACAAAGCCGCTGTAATTTCCACTAAGGAAACACACCGCGCGGTAATGCTGGTAATGGCAGACCGTCTGCACTACACCGTTGAGCGCGACGCCGACCTGATGTATCACTCTTGTGAGGATTTCATCGCCGACTTAAAAGTGGTGCAGCGTTCATTGGCTGAGGCCGGCGCAAAACGGTCCGCCTACGGCCCGTTGCAGGATTTGATTTGGCAGGCCGAGACCTTTGGTTTCCACATGGTGGAAATGGAGTTCCGTCAGCATTCCGTGGTGCACGCCCGCGCATTGGACGATATTCGCGAACATGGCTTGCAC
>CAVFKU010000004.1:0-41692 GCA_963623245.1 Parabacteroides merdae | reverse complement strand
CTACAGGGCCGATAGGGTCTATCCAGTTATGGTCGTCGCTTGACCCTCCGCTGTTGTTGTTTGTCTGCGTGGATTGTGTGCCGGCTTGTGGCGCACTGGACGTGCCGCCGCCGCTGTAGCCGGTGGTGTTGCCGCCCGTGTATGACGACTGGGCTTGCGCGGCAGCGGCTTCTGCTTCGGCCTTAGCCTTAGCCGCGGCTTCCTCGTCCGCCTTGGTCTTCTCCGCAATGCTGTCGTTGACCTTCGCACTGGCTTCGCTGATGGCCTTCTCGTCCTTGTCTTCAATCGCCTTGCTCAACTCGTCGCGCACGGCATTGTCCTGCACCTTGCCGTCCGAATCGTTCAATAGTGTGGTGGCGGTGTCAATCACCTTGTCGAGTTTCGACTGGTTGACGTTCTTCACGGCCTTGGACAGTGCAGCCTTGTGGGTCTTGTACCAGTCGGCTTGGGTGTTGAGCTTCGAGGTCGTGTCCTTCAAGCCGTTCGCGTCCTTGACGAGGCAAGCCACGGTCTTCGGTTCACTGGCTTTCAGTTCCGTGGCGAGCGTTTCGACGGTCTTCGCGTCCTTGACCTGCTCAGCCGTAATCGCGCTGGCGGTCTTCGCGTCGCCAGCCACCAGCTTCGCATACTCCGCTTTCACGGTTTTCACCGTTGCGGCCGCGCTATCACACTCCGCTTGCGCCACGTTCAACTCATGACGCTTCCACGCCATCCAGCCGCCCAAACCTGAATCCGCTAACCAAGGTGCCTATATAATTGACGGTACTGATGAAAGGTGGTGTGTGGATTATGCCTACTCTGACTATGGAAGTTCCGGTGGACGCGAACGCCTACTATAAGGGCGAAACATTGGCGAGAAGCGAAGGCACGTCTCTCTACGACAAAATCAGCGAATGGCTGGACGAGTACGTCGAGGACACCCCGCTGCCCACTGAGACATTGGAAGCACTAGCAGAAGCAAGAGAAATACGTGCCAACGGCGGCGGTCAAAGGTTCAAGAACGCTGATGAAATGTTCGCAGCTCTGGGAATCTAACCATGCTCGAACCCGTATATGCAAAGACGTTCGAGCGCGACATCAAACGTCTTAAACGCCGACACATCGACTTTACCGAACTGAGAAACGTAATCCGGCTCGTACTTGAAGATACCGTTGAATCGAAAAACATTACGGCGGCGGCACCGCGCCCACCGGCTCAAAGGCTCGGACTGGGAAGGTGTGATTGAATGCCATGTAGGCAACGCCGGAGACTGGCTTGCCGTTTGGATACGAGACGATGGGACGGCAGTATTCTTGCGAACCGGCTCACATAAGGAACTGTTCGGGAAAGACTAATGGCGAAACCGCTACCATTCGTTACTGTCGGCTACATGACAAGATCCGTTGTTTAGGAAACCATACGCAAACTCATCTCTCGGCGTTTTGGCCGATTGCTGACCTACAGCTCACATTCACGCTTCCGCCGGTAGGGCGAAAAGATGCACTCGTGCCGGAGCTGGAGGCGATCATCAAGATCAAACCGAAGGAACGAATCGTGGTGGTCTATCACGCCCAGAGCCTGACGGATGTTTTCTGGAACAACTGAACCAGTCGTTCAAGGATAAAAGGAGGAAATCATGTCCACGGAAATTTGGAATCCCGGCAAGGTCACGGAACGGCATGAAGGAGCCGAGGCCGCGGCGTTCGCCCGTGACCTGCTAATGGAGACCACCGGGCGAACGACATCATGGATGCTAGGGAAATGGTGATGAGACGACCAGCCATCGGGCAACGCCCCGAACCGTCGGTGGCCATCCAGTTCCGTGTCCCGAAATCATGGAAGCCGCTGATCATTCAGGACGCCGCGAAACAGGGCATGAACGTGAGTGAATACATGCGCGACCTTGTGATGGACAGGCATCGCAAACTGCAAGCCGCCTGATTCGGATTCCGTAAAGCCAAGGAGAGCCGCCGAGAGGCGGCTTCCGCCTCGGCCTGTGAGGCCATGCTAACTCGTTGGTACGAGGTCGATGAACGCTCGCGACTCTATCGCTGCTCGCTACTGTGCTAAGCCCACTGGGCTTAACGCCCCGTAATCTCCGAACCGATGACCTTTTCGCTGAGGGCCTTGGGGCCGCGGGTGACGGCGACGGCGCCGGAACGCACCAGCTCCACCACGCCATAAGGCTCCAATAGCCCCAACAGCGCATCAATCTTGCCTTCTGCGCCGGTGGCCTCGATGGTCAGCGATTCGGGGTTGACGTCCACCACACGCACGCGGAACAGGCGCACAATCTCCAACACGTCGGAACGGTTCGATTCATCCGCCGCCACCTTAATCAGCACCAACTCGCGCTCTACGGTGGTTTTTGGCTCAAGCTCGACAATCTTCAGCACATGCAGCAGTTTGTTGAGCTGCTTGATAATCTGTTCCAACGGAACTACCTCCACATCAGCCGTCACGGTGATGCGCGAGATGTCTGGCCGCTCGGTAGGGGAGACGGACAGCGAGTTGATGTTGAATGAGCGACGGGCGAACAGTCCTGCCACACGAGACAGCACGCCAGGGCGGTTTTCTACTAGCACTGACAGCGTGTGGCGTGTGGAACCTGATCCAGATGCAGAATATGCCATGATGTCCTCTCCTCTCACTGCTCGCTTGTCGCTTTGTCAGCGGTATTGGCGCTAATGTCGACAGTGCCAGCCGACTTGCGCAACGGCTTGACGCCCGGCATATAGGTCACATCATCGTTGGATGCGCCGGCAGGAACCATTGGCCACACCATCGCGTCCTTCCACACGCGGAAGTCGATGAGCACAGGGCGATCGTTGATGCTGTTCGCGCGCTTGATGGCCTCAACCGCCTCTTCTTCGGTGAACGCACGTATGCCGACACATCCATACGCCTCGGCCAGCTTGACGAAATCAGGCACTTCAAGCGGCAAATCATCCGACGCGGCCTGCTGACTGCCTTCAGCACCATGCGCTTCACCGTCAAGCAGATTTGTGGCTGAATAATGATGTTCGTAGAACAGCGTCTGCCATTGACGCACCATGCCATACACGGAGTTGTTAAGAATGGCGATTTTCACCGGCGTGCCATCATGGAATGCCACAGCCAACTCCTCCGAGGTCATCTGGAAGGACCCGTCGCCGTCGATTAGCCACACTGGGCCGCCCTTCGTACCGATGGACGCGCCGATGGCCGCCGGCAGGCCGTAACCCATCGTGCCTAAACCACCCGAGGAAATCCACGAGTTCGGCTTCTCAAAGTCAATAAGCTGGGCGCTCCACATTTGATGTTGCCCCACGCCAGTCACCCACACGGTGTCAGGACTGGCCATCTCAGAAAGTTTCTTGACTACCCACTGTGGTGCGAGTGAACCGTCCGTAGGCTCGTCCCATGTAACTGGATAGCGCTCAAGCCAGTTGTGAATCGCGTTCCACCACGGCTTTAAATCGGGCTTGCCTTGAATGGACTGTGCGCGCTCGATGGCGGGAATGAGATCAGTTAGGACGACGGCAGCGTCGCCCACAATAGGCACGTCTGGTTGGCGATTCTTGCCGATTTCTGCAGGATCGATATCGATATGAATCACACGGGCAGAAGGAGCAAAAGCCTCCAGTTTGCCGGTCACGCGGTCGTCGAATCGCGCGCCGATAGACACCAGCAAATCACAGCGTTGCACCGCGCCAGTGGCGGCGATAGTGCCATGCATGCCCAACATGCCGAGCACTTTCGGGTCACTGTCGGGCACTACGCCTCGCGCAGGCAGCGTGGTGACGATTGGAGCCCCAGTCACATCCGCAAGCTTTTTGACCATCTCGCCTGCGTTGGCGCGCACTGCGCCGCCTCCCACATACAGCACTGGGCGATACGACTGGCAGAACAGCTTGGCTGCGTCGGCGAGCACATGACCGTGCGCTTTGGTGGTGGGATTGTAACCCGGCAGAATCATGCGCTGCGGCCACGAATAATACATGTCGCCTGCTTGCGCCGTTTTGGTGACATCCACCACCACTGGCCCAGGTCGGCCGGAATTGGCCACATAATAAGCTTCGGCCAACACGCGCGGAATGTCTTGCGCGGAGGTGACCAGATATGAATGCTTGACCACTGGGTAGGTGGCCCCCACGATGTCCGCCTCTTGGAAGGCGTCAGTGCCGATCGAATCGACGCCCACCTGGCCGGTGATTACCACCATTGGCACGGAGTCCATATTTGCGTCAGCAATCGCGGTGATCATATTCGTTGCGCCTGGGCCGGAGGTCACGAGGCACACGCCCACTTGGCCAGTGGACAGCGCGTACCCTTCGGCAGCATGACCGGCGGCCTGCTCGTGGCGCATCAGTATGAAACGGAACTTCGTTTTTGCGCTGATTTGGTGATATACCGGCAGAATTGCGCCGCCTGGCACGCCGAATACATCGGTTACACCCAAGTCTTCCAGTGTGCGAACCAGCGCATGAGCGCCGGTCATTTTTTCTCCATCGGTGACGGTCTGCTTGTCGTCGTGCGCGGATGCTTTAGGTACGGCACTGAATGCCTGCAGAGGTGTCGGTAAAGCCATGGTTCCTCTCACATCTCAGAAGGTTCCCGCCTTGCTGCACTGCTGGGCGTTGGTATTCCCGTGCGGCTTGGCCTCATCGCGCGGCTCGGCTTGTGGCCGTGTGCTGTAAGCGCTCTGTGCACCAGTCTATTCGATTGTCAGACCATTGCGCGGTGCGGCTTACTGTGTGGACATGAGTTTTGTGGGTTTGGATGAATGAATATGGTTATGCAGATGCGGCTATGTGGCCGTCTGGCAGCGTTGTTGGCAGTGGTATTGGCAGCGGTATTACTGGGGTTTAGCTGTCCAACCGCTTATATGCTGTTTCGGCGGCGGCCAGTTGCGCTTTGCGTTTGGAAGAGCCTTCGCCAGTGCCGACAATCGTCTCGTCGTCGCCCAGCGACACCCGTGCTGTAAACACCTGCGCATATTGTGGCCCCGAAACGGCCATGTGGTACACCGGCTCGCCTTTGCCTAGTTCGTGCGCCTTCACCGTCAGTGACGTTTTCCAGTCGAGTGCCGGCCCCTCGTTTGCTACTTTGTCAAGCGTGTCATCAATCAGGCGATGAACCACTTCGCGCGCCTCATCGATACCGTGCTCAAGAAACGTGGCGCCGATCAGCGATTCGACAATGTCACATAGAATTGAGCTCTTGTGCGCCCCTCCTTGCGTCGCTTCGCCAGCACCCAGCAGAATGTAGGGCTCAACATGCAGCTTGGTGCGTGCAATAGCACTTAATGAGTCTTCGCTTACGGCTTTTGCGCGCATTTTTGCCAGCTGTCCCTCGCTCATATCAGGGTGCAGACGGAACAGCGTTTCCGTGGCAACGAGCTCAAGCACAGCGTCTCCCAAAAACTCAAGCCGCTCGTAATGCTTCGCTCCGGGGTGTTCGTGTGCGAAAGATCGGTGAGTGAGCGCTTGCACCAGCAGATCAGGGCTTAGCGTGGTGCCCAGCGCTTGGAGCAGTTCGTTGCCGTTTGTTGGCTGTGCGTTGTCTATGTCTGTCATATGGTTCCTTCAAAAGGCCTCATCTAGCAGCATCATACGCTTGACTTGGAGCGATAAAAGACAAGCCCTGCCACCCGTCGATGGCAGGGCTTCTTGCGCTAGTGTTCCAGCGGTGCTCACTTGGCGTGAGCTGGCTGAATAGCGTCGCGGTAGACGCGGCCGCGGAAGGAACCGCAGCTCGGGCATGCCGTGTGAGGCAGAGCCGCTTCACCGCAGTTCGGGCAGTTCACGGTCGCCGTGGCGGCGGCCTTCCAATTCGCGCGGCGCGAGTGCGTGTTAGCGCGTGAGGTCTTGTACTTAGGCAGTGCCATTTTAGTATCCTCTGTTTCGTTCGAACATATTGAGCTTAAGCGTTCAGTACTTTAACGCAACGGGCGTACAAAACACTTCCGCAGCTACTGCTGCTCGCGTTCCAATTGCGCTTTGAGCTCGGCAAGAGCGGCAAATCGAATATCGCTCGCCTCGTGATGATGCTCTGGATTTTCGTTGAGATTGACACCGCATTGTGAGCACAGCCCGAGGCAATCTTCGCGGCACAGCGGCTGCAATTCCAGTTCTTCCACCAGAGTGTCGCGCAACATCGCTTCGATGTGAGCAAATGCACCATTGTTGAGCAGTGGATAGGTATCTTCCGATTCTTCCTCGCCGGCAATGATGTCAACTTCCCCTGCACTTGCCGATTCACGCTTGTCTTCATAGGGGAAGAACGTGGTGACGCTCGTCGTCCAATCTTTGATGATGGGTGTTAAGCAGCGAGTGCATTCAGCGTGCACAGGCGCATTGATTTGTGCAGTGAATATCAGGCCGTCCACGATGGAATCAAATGAGCCGCTTACGTGCACATCGGCACCCTCTTTTACGCCGATGACTTCGTCGCCGATACCTGAGGGAGCGGGGAAGTTGGCATCCACCGCCTTGCTTAAACCAGCGCGCGAGGCAACTTGCGCCACGGAAATCGTCCAAGGGGAATCTTCGATACGCGGCATTTACTGCGCCTCCGGATAGTCGCTGATGTCAAGGTGCGGCAGCTGCTCAGCGGCAGACTGCTGCCGTTCGTGCAGCACGTTCAACCCCGCGTCCACATCATTGGTGAGTTTGTCAAGCTGTTTGCGCAATTCCTGCATGATTTTGAGTGAATAATCGTCGGCTCCATGCGTGAGCCGGTCGGCTTTGGCTTGGGCCGCGTCGAGTGTCGCACGCGCTTTCTGTCGTGCAATCTCGGTGACATTTTCTTGACCGGCTAGGAACTGGGCTTGCGCATTGGCTTCTTTTACTGTGTCAGCAGCGCGACTTTGTGCGGAAGCAATAATCGAGTTTGCTTGGGTTTGCGCGCTTTGCAGACGGCGTTCAGCTTCCCTCATCAGCGCCGATGCCCGTTCGAGCTGCACTGGCAACATTTTCTTCAACTCGGTTAAATGCCCTGTGAATTCTTCACGATCCACCTTCACCTGACTTGAAGAGAACAAGCCGACTTTGGCTTCGTTGAGCATTTCTTCCATGCGATCGATGATGTCGTAGACGGTGGTGAATTCGTCGCGATTCGTCTCTGTAGCATCGTTCTCTTCGTCGTCGCGTTCACGCAAGTCTGGTAATGAGAATGGCGTTTTAAATACGTTTGGAGTGCTGCTATTGTTCGGCGAGGGTGTTGCAGTCATAACATCGGTGATGTCTGCAACATTTGCCACATCGTCCACAATGTTCACATCATTCGCATTGTTCATATCATCGGCTTGAGTGGGTTGCTCATCGCTCATGATGACATCCTTTCGTTATACAAGGCTTCGTTTAGCATCGGCACCACGCAATCGGGCACCATGCCAGTGACATCACCGCCATGGCGAGCAACATCTTTGACAATAGAACTGGAAATATGTTCCAATGCTGGGTCGGCGGGTAGAAACAGTGTTTCCACATCTGCCAGCTTGCGGTTCACCAGTGCCATGCCAAGTTCTGCCTCATAATCGCCGTTCTGCCGCAGCCCTTTAACGATTACCGTGGCGCCCACTTGCTTGCAGTAATCGGTGATCAGCCCATCTGTAGATGCGACAACCACATTTTCGCATCCTCGTTCAGTCAACGCCCGACGAATCACATCGACGCGAGTGTTAGCTGAAAAAAATGGCGTCTTGGCAGCATTCACCGCCACCACCACATGCACTTGGTCAAAAAAACGTGCACTGCGTTCGATTACATCGAGATGTCCGGCGGTCACAGGGTCGAAAGAACCGGGGCACACTGCTTTGGTCATACCACCAGCCTACATCTTGCTATGGCGTTGGGTCGCATAACATGGCGCAAGATATTATGATGAATGCAATCAAGCCCTAATCCAAGGAGCATGCCGTGATGAAAGCCGTAATGGATATGTATCTCAACGCCGAGGAGCCAAGTTCCCCACTGTTTGACCCCGATTCCGGCACGGGCACCTCCGTTCTGGAGCGTCCCGAGGTTCAGGAGGAAACCCAGCGTTCCGACAATGGCGACGCGGATCGATTCGCGCACTATGTTTCGCGTGATCGTATCGCGGAATCACGCTTGACTGGTCGGCCAGTGGTGGCGCTGTGCGGCAAGATTTGGGTGCCTAAGCACGACCCGTCGCAATACCCAGTTTGTCCTGACTGCCAGCGCATCTATGAGGAAATGACCAGCCTATAGTCAGCCTATAGATGGAAGATTTCTCCGCTTTAGCTGAGGAGATAGCCCAGCGGAGAAATCCCCCACCTCAAAAAGAACATCACTTCAAACAAATAGCGTCGATGCGCGCGAGTTCTTCGTCACTGAACGTCGTATTGCGCAACGCGCCGATATTGTCCAAGATTTGCTGCGGCTTGGACGCGCCGACCAGCACTGAGGTGACCACGCCATCGTGCAACAGCCACGCCAGGCTCATCTCGGCAAGCGTCTGACCGCGCTCTACAGCAATATCATTCAGCTCACGAATCTGCTGAAGTCTCTCAGGTGTGAGTGCGGAATCGTCAAGGAAACGCGGGTCGAGCGCGATGCGGCTGTCGGCCGGCACGCCCTCCAGATAGCGGTTCGTCAGCAAGCCTTGCGCCAGCGGTGAATAGGTGATGATGCCTTTGCTAAGCGAGCGAGCCGTGTCTTTCAAACCGTTGTTTTCAACCGCGCGGTCGAACATGTTATAGCGGTTCTGGTTGATGATGAACGGCACATGCAGTTCGTCCAGAATCGCCGTCGCCTTGCGCATCGTTGGGCCGTCGTAGTTGCTCAAGCCCACATACAACGCCTTGCCGGACTGCACCGCGCTTGCCAGCGCACCCATCGTCTCCTCAAGCGGCGTGTCTGGATCCATGCGGTGATGATAGAAGATATCCACATAATCAAGACCCAGTCGCTTCAGGCTTTGATCAAGGCTGGCGAGCAGGTACTTGCGCGAACCGAAGTCCCCGTAAGGCCCAGGCCACATTGCATATCCGGCCTTGGTGCTGATGATCAGCTCGTCGCGATGGTGGGCGAAATATTCGCGCAACAGACGCCCGCAGTTCTTCTCGGCGCAACCGGGTTCTGGCCCGTAATTGTTGGCCAGGTCGAAGTGTGTGATGCCGTTGTCGAAAGCGGTGAACAGCATCTGCTTCATGTGGTCATATGGCGTCAGATTGCCGAAATTGTGCCAAAAGCCCAGCGAGACGGCGGGCAGTTTTAGGCCGGAATTGCCGCAACGGTTGTAGGTCATATCGTTGTAGCGGGCAGGATTGGGTGCGTATTCGGCTGTGGGTTCGAGCATGGTTCTCCTTCGTTGGATATGTGTCGAATACCTGTGTCGGATATATGTCGACATACATGATGATATCGCGAAGCCGCCTGTCTTGTGTGGGTGAGCGGCCTCGCGTGGCGCGATTGCTTACAGTACCGACTTACAACACCGTAACTTCGGTGGGAATCACTGGGTCGCCCTTCATCAGGCTTTGGGCGGTGATGGGCAGTTCGGCGAGTGCCTTGGCGCGATAGTCGTGCGCGCGCATAATCGCATCATGCCCCTGCCACTGCGCGTCGATTTGGCCGTGATCGACGTAGGAAACCAGCAGATCCTTCCACTCGTCCTTCGGCGTCAAGGAAGCGAGCTTGTCTTGTGACCCCGACACCACGTGCTCAGCATCGGCCAAGCCGTATTCATAGGAGCGATAGGCGAGCTTGCGCCCTGGAACGGTGGCCTTGTCCTTGCTTTTCTTCATCACTGGGGCCATCGCTCCATCAGCTCCCTCGCGCTCGGCGAGTTTGTAGACCATCGCGCAGGTGGGCGCGCCCGAACCAGTGACCAGCATCGTGCCCACGCCGTAGGAATCGACCGGCGCGGTTTGCAGGGCGGCGATGGCGTATTCGTCCAGATCGTTGGTGACGGTGATGCGCGTGTTGGTGGCACCGAGCGCGTCAAGCTGGTTGCGCACACGCTGGGCGAGCGCGGCTAAATCGCCGGAGTCAATGCGCACACCGCCCAGCTCGGGGCCAGCCACTTCAACGGCGGTTTTCACAGCCTGTTCGATGTTGTAGGTGTCGACCAGCAGTGTGGTGTTTCTGCCCAGTGCTGCGATTTGTGATTCAAAGGCGTTTTGCTCACTGTCATGTACCAGAGTGAAACAGTGTGCTGCGGTGCCGATGGCCTTCAGGCCGTACAGTTGTGCGGCCAGAAGATTTGCGGTGCCTTGGAAGCCTCCCACCACCGAGGCGCGCGCGGCGGCGACGGCGGCCCACTCGTTGGTGCGTCGACCTCCCATGTCCATGCAGGGGCGTTCCTTGGCTGCGGTGACCATGCGGCTGGCTGCCGAGGCGACCGCCGAATCGTAGTTAAGTATCGACAGCACCAGCGTTTCGAGCAGCGTGCATTCGCCGAACGTGCCTTCGATTTGCAACACCGGCGAGTTTGGGAAGAACATTTCGCCTTCTCGATAACCCTTGATCGAGCCGGAAAAATGGAAGTTCTCCAGCCACTTGATAGTTTGCCTGCTTACGATTTTGCGGTCGGCGAGGAATTTCAAATCCGTGTCGCTTAAGTGGAAGTGCTCCAGCGCGTCGAGAATGCGGCCGGTGCCGGCGAGCACGCCGTAGCGGCGACCTGCGGGCAGATGGCGGGTGAATACCTCGAACACGCATGTGCGGTTGGCGGTGCCGTCTTTTAGGCAGGCGTCCAGCATTGTGTATTCGTACATGTCGGTCATCAATGCCGGCGAATAATCCACCATCGTTGTTCTTCCCTTCCCTTGCGGGACTTACGGTTAACTTGACCATAAGTCTATCCCTGCGGGTGACTGTTCTTAAGTTTTAGCAACGGCAATTCTGCGGGTCGCGTAAGGTGGGGAGCATGGTTGAAATTACAGACATGCCGGCAGACCGTTCCATCGCCCGTCAAGATGGGCGCAACGTTGATGAGCTGCGTCCGGTTCGCATTACCCGCCACTTCACCGACGCGCCAGAAGGCTCGGTGCTCATTGAATGTGGCAACACGCGCGTGATATGTACCGCCACTTTCACCCCTTCAGTGCCGCGCTGGCGCAAGGATTCCGGCTTGGGTTGGGTCACCGCCGAATACGCGATGCTGCCGCGCGCTACCAGCGAACGCACCGACCGCGAATCCGTGCGCGGTAAAATCGGTGGGCGCACGCATGAAATCAGCCGACTGATTGGCCGTTGCTTGAGGGGTGTCATTGATATGAAGGCCTTGGGTGAGAATCAGGTTCAGCTTGATTGCGATGTGCTACAGGCCGACGGCGGCACGCGCACCGCTTCCGTCACTGGCGCGTATGTGGCGTTGGTGGATGCGTTGCGCTGGGCTGAGGATCATCATCACATTAAGTCTGCTGACGAAGTGATTAAGGATTGCGTGTCCGCCGTGTCGGTGGGTGTTATCGACGGCACGCCGATGCTTGACTTGCCGTATGTGGAAGATAGTCAGGCCATGACTGACATGAACGTGGCCATGACTGGCTCCGGCGAGTTCATCGAGTTGCAGGGCACTGCCGAACACCGCCCGTTCACGCGCGACGAACTCGGCGTTCTGCTTGATTTGGCCACCAAGGGCAATAGGGAACTGCAGGCCGCTCAGCGCGCCGCCCTCGCAAATGACTGATAGTGCCAGTGATCAGATAAGGAACAACACCATGAGAATCGTTGTTGCCACGCATAACGAAGGCAAGTTGGCCGAAATTCGCCGCATTCTCGCTCAAAGTTTGGGCGATCAAGCCGAGCAAGTGCAGTTGGTATCTGCTGGCTCGTTGAATTTGCCTGACCCGTTGGAGACTGGCGTGACTTTCCAAGAGAACGCCTTGCTTAAGGCGCGCGACGTTGCCGAGCGCACTGGCTGCCCTGCTATCGCGGACGATTCCGGCCTAATCGTGGATGTGATGGGCGCAGCTCCCGGTATTTTGTCCGCTCGCTGGGCGGGTTGCCACGGTGACGATGCTGCCAACAACGCCTTGCTGCTCGCTCAGCTCGCCGATATCCCCGACGACAAGCGCACCGCGCGTTTCCGTTGCGCCGCCGCACTGGTGGTGCCAAGCCAATGCCAAGACGGCTCGGCACCGTACTCAATTGCTAGCGAAACTGTCGAAATCGGCGAAATGCAGGGCGTTTTGCTGCATGCCCCGCGCGGTGAACACGGTTTCGGCTACGACCCGATCTTCGTCCCCGACGACCAGCCTGCACGCGCTGCAAACGGCAGTCGCCTGACTTCCGCCGAAATGGAACCTTTAGAAAAAAATGCCATCTCACATCGTGGCAAAGCTCTCAAAGCGCTAATCCCTGCAATACAGCGACTGTTGCAGCAGTAAACGCCTCACGCGCCAAGTGTTGCGAACAGGAAGTGAGCGCCGGTCATCATCGCAAGAGAGAGCACCGCGGTAATGGTCATCGAGAAGCCGGCAAGGCGGGCGTTGCCTAGCACTTTGTCGGTGAACAGCGTGGAGAACATGGCGATAGGCGCCAAGCAGCACAGTGCCACGGCCTCGCGGATCATGGCGCTGAACGGCAGTAAGAACCATGCCGCTGCGCAGAACAGTATCGCAAAGGGAACTCGCCAGCCGATTACTGCGAGCACCTCCTTTGTGTCGCTTCGTGAGGCAGGCAAATCCATCAGCATACCCACCATCAACATGGCGCAGAACGAATTGGCGTTGCTTAGCGGCTGCACCATTGCGGCAATCCAACTGGGAATAGACACCTGTGCGATAGTCAGGACGATCATCAGCAAATAGGTGTCGAACGACACTGAGCCGAAGAATCCTTTAGCGATATTGCGCATCAGTGCTTTGCGCGCCAGACGTCTGGCATCTCTGTCTTTTGGCTTGGTGTAGGGCAGTGTCGGTGCTTGCCCCGCATGTTGTTCGGCGAGAGTTTTGCCTGGCTGGATATGCAACAACGTTTGGGTCATCACATTAGTGCCGGCGGCCACCATCACGCAATTGCCGATGTCAAACATGGCAGCCGGTACGATTGCCGCAGTGCCCAAAAATGCTGAGATAACTGGGAAGCAGAAGCAGCCTATGTTGAAACCCGAGCCGTTGAGCATCATGAACGCGCGATCTGCTACGGGCTTGTGCAGGGTGGATAGATAGATGATGACAGGCGGAATGAACGCAACAACAAAGCCGAATGCGGAAATCCACAGAAGACTGGTGTCATGTGGGTTTGTGGCGAATGAATAGATGATCGCGCCGGGCAGCACCATGTTGAAGATTACGGTCTGCATGATGCGGTAGTCGCGTTGGCCGAACAGTCGGGCGCGTTTGAATGTGTAGCCCGCCAAAATAATCAACAGCAGGGCAAAGGGCTGAATAATCGCTGACATCGGTCTTCTTCTCTGGTGTACTGGATGGCGATGCAAACTGTACAAGTATTGTCGCTCTTCGCCACTGCTTTGAGAAAAATATTATCGGCATGTGGGCAAAATGCTGGGTTATAGGCCAAAATGCCACTGTCGACTTGTTGTTGGCTCTATATCGCCATTTTGGGTGGTGCGCGAGATGGGACTTGAACCCACACGTCTTGCGACACAGGAACCTAAATCCTGCGCGTCTGCCAATTCCGCCACTCGGGCGATGCTTACGGACAGACAAATCGTCCGATAGTAAAAACCCCGGGGCGGCGAGCCGTCCCAGGGAGGCGAGCCACTTGTCAGAATCGAACTGACGACCTGCTCATTACGAGTGAGCCGCTCTACCGACTGAGCTAAAGTGGCTTTGCTGGTGGGAAGCGTTCGCGACCCACGCACAACTATGAAAGTGTAATGCACGCCCCAGATTTGTCCAATCGCCTCCGTGTCCCGAACCTCGCGCACCATGTGCCGATGGCGTATTTTGTTGTCTCCTGTCCGCTTTTGTGAGTATGTTGTGAACTGACATGGGAGGTTATCGCAAACGTTGTCATCAGTGTGTTGTGCCGCTTCCCGCCAATGATGAAAGGACCTATCGATTATGGCCATCAATCCTCCAGTTGACGCCACCAAAACCCCCGAATGGGCTGCTCTGCAGAAGCACTACGACGAGATGCAATCCGATGGCATCAGCCTCAAGCAGTGGTTTGACGAGGACGCCAGCCGCGTCGACAAGCTGAGCTTTGATGCTGGCGACCTGCATTTCGATTTGTCCAAAAATCTCATCAAGCCCGAAACGCTGCAACTGTTTGCTAATCTTGCCAAGGCTGTCAAGCTGGACGAGCGCACCAAGGCCATGTATTCCGGCGTGCATATCAACAACACCGAGGATCGCGCCGTGCTGCACACCGCGTTGCGTCGCCCAGTCGAGGACGAAGGCAAGTTCATTGTCGACGGCCAGGACACCGTCAAGGACGTGCGCGAAACCCTCAGCCGCATCTACGCTTTCGCTGAGGACGTGCGCTCCGGCAAGTGGACGGGCATTACCGGACGCAAGATCGAAACCGTGGTCAACATCGGCATTGGAGGCTCTGATTTGGGCCCCGTCATGGTGTACGAAGCCCTCAAGCCTTATGCGGACGCCGGCATTTCGGCTCGCTACATCTCCAACATCGACCCCAACGATCTAGCCGAAAAGACCAAGGGTCTCGACCCGCAGACCACCCTGTTCATCATCGTCTCCAAAACCTTCACCACGCTGGAAACCCTGACCAACGCTCGCGAAGCCCGCACATGGCTGCTTGAGGAGCTTGAAGGCGCCGGCGTAATCAGCGGCAACGATGAGGCGCAGACCGCCGAAGCTATTAAGAAGCACTTCGTGGCCGTCTCCACCAATCTGGAGAAGGTCGCCGAGTTTGGCATCGATCCGAACAACGCCTTTGGGTTCTGGAACTGGGTTGGCGGCCGCTATTCCGTCGATTCCGCAGTTGGTGCTTCTTTGGCCGTCGTGTTCGGCCCAGCTCGTTTCGAGGAGTTCCTGCACGGCTTCCATGAGATTGACGAGTATTTCGCCAATACCCCGTTCGAAAAGAACGCCGTTGTGCTCATGGGCATGTTGAATGTGTGGTATCGCAACTTCTTCAAGGTTGCCTCGCATGCCGTACTGCCCTACGACCAGTACCTGCATCGTTTCCCTGCCTACCTGCAACAGCTTACGATGGAATCCAACGGCAAGTCCGTGCGTTGGGACGGCACGCCTGTCACTTGTGAAACAGGCGAAATTTTCTGGGGCGAGCCGGGCACTAATGGCCAGCATGCCTTCTATCAGCTGATTCACCAAGGCACCCAGCTGATTCCGGCTGATTTCATCGCGTTCGTCAACACTCCGAACCCCGTCAAGGACGGCGATCAAGACGTGCATGAGTTGTTCTTGGGCAACTACTTCGCGCAAACCAAGGCGCTCGCGTTCGGCAAGACCGCTGACGAAGTGCGCGCTGAGGGCACGCCGGAAGATATTGTGCCGGCTCGTGTGTTCACCGGCAACCGCCCGACGACCTCCATCTTCGGCGTGGCGTTGACGCCGTTCGCGGTCGGCGAACTGATTGCTCTGTATGAGCACATCACCTTCGTCGAAGGTACTGTGTGGGGTCTTGATTCCTATGACCAGTGGGGCGTGGAGCTGGGCAAGCAGCTTGCCAAGCAGATCACCCCAGCTATCTCACAGGATGACGACGCTCTGGCTGCCCAAGACGCCTCCACCCAGTCGCTGATTAAGTTCTATCGCGCCAACCGCGAGTTCTAAGTGCGGTTGCGCTAGCGCCGACGTGAATGCGACGAAGAGCCCATTGGGCTCTTCGTCGTCTTGCGGATGGGGTATCTTCGTATTTTGCTGTGCCGTGAAACAGGTTGCCGCATAAACCCGTTTCGCTTACAGGTCCAGCCGAGCGCTCGAAAGGGCGTAATTCGGCGGATTGGCACCCCTTGGCGGGCAAACCCGCGAAGGAAACGATTGGGCACGCGACTTGCATAAGAAGTCGTCTCGCCCCGAACCAGTGCGTTGATATGCGGCAGCGACCGAGGAATAGCAATGGTTAATGCTATTGAGGCATTCAATGCCAAGAATTTGAAGCCCGCCGAGGAGATTCCTGAGTTCCGTGCCGGTGACACCGTCGACGTGAACGTGAAGATTCAGGAAGGCAACAACTCTCGTATCCAGACGTTCACCGGTGTGGTGATTGCTCGCAAGGGCGCCGGCATCCACGAGACGTTCGTGGTGCGCAAGATTAGCTTCGGTACCGGTGTGGAACGCCGCTTTCCGCTGCACTCTCCGGCGATTGATTCCATCAAGGTTGTTCGTCACGGTCGCGTGCGCCGCGCGAAGCTCTATTACCTGCGCGCGCTGCGCGGCAAGGCTGCTCGTATTGTCGAGCGCCGCGATAACTCCGCTAAGTAAGTGCCGCTGGCAAAATTGTGACGGTGTGGCTCGGATTCCTCTGGTTTCCGAGCCACGCTCATATTTAGGGGTTATGATGGGTGCCGCCGACTTGGAGGAGGATATATGTCTGATTCGCATGATGAGTTGTCGATGCCGCAGCCGTCGCCGCAGTCTTTGCCAAATGTTGTGAATGGTGAAGCCCGTGACCGTCATACTTTTGCGGTGGCTGACCATGGTGTTGACCCGGCGCCAATTCCCAGCGGTACTGTCGGCAATAGTGCCAATAGTGCTTTCGCAAGTGCTATCAATACTGCGACCAGCAATGATGCCGATGGTAAGCAATCGCCGAAGCACGGCAAAAAGCCCGCGAATTCAAATAGTTTCACTTTCCGTGACTTCCTATTGTGGTGCGGCGTGCCCATAGTGCTTATGCTGCTGGTTCGCCTGCTGATCATTGGCTGCTATACCATCCCTTCCGGCTCAATGATGGACACTATTCAAATCGGCGACCGCGTAGCTTCCAGCAAACTTATCCCTAAATTCTCTTCGCTGAAGCGAGGAGACGTGGTGGTATTTCACGACCCCGCTAACTGGTTGGGTGGCGAATCCTCCAGCTCAGGTAAAGGCGATTATCTAATTAAGCGTCTTATTGGCCTGCCTGGCGATGTGGTTGAATGCAAGGGTGCAGGTAAGCCAATTACTATCAATGGTGTTGCTATTGACGAATCTGTATATCTGAAGTCGGGCGTGCAGCCAAGCTCGTTTGCGTTCAAAGTGACCGTGACTGCTGATCATGTGTTTGTGATGGGAGATAATCGCGCCAATTCCTCCGATTCTCGCTATCATCAAGACGATGGTGACCACGGTCTTGTTCCTATGAGCAATATTGTTGGCGTGGCGCTGTATCGCTATTGGCCGCTGAACCGCATCGGCCTGATTGAAGCGCATCACGAAGTGTTTGAAAACGTGCCTGACAGGAACGCTTCGTGATTACTCCAACCCTTGCGCTGGAGTGTGAACTCGCCGAACAGGGCTATGAGCTTGTTGTCGGTTTTGACGAGGTGGGGCGCGGTGCGCTTGCCGGACCTGTGATGGTTGGCGCTGCGGCTATATGGTCGCGCGATTTGGGTGGAGATAATCCGCTGGCCGTGCCCGCTGGCGTGGCTGATTCCAAGATGCTTACCGAGCTTCGCCGCGAAGCTATTGTTGATGAACTGAAAGATTGGTGTGCTGCGTGGGCTGTGGGCGAGGCTAGTAACAGCGAAATTGACGAGTGGGGTATCTCGTATGCGCTCGGCATTGCTGCCTTGCGTGCGCTGTCTAAACTTGAACGCTCGCTTGGTATTGAACTCAACGCTCCGACTAAGGTTGGTGCGATTCTCGATGGTCCGCATGATTACATCACCAAAGCGCTCGACACCTTTGACGCGCCGTGTGTTCCCGTGCCAGCGCACGTGGTCACCAAAGTCAAGGGCGACAGGCATTGCGCCACTGTCGCCTCGGCTGCTGTGATCGCCAAAGTGACGAGGGATGCTTTGATGGTTTCTCTCGCTCAGGGAAATCCTCGGTATGCGCCATATGGGTGGGCGCACAACAAGGGCTATGGTTCTCCTGAACACAAGGCCGCCATAGCTGAGCATGGCCCCACTGCGCTGCATCGCGTTACGTGGAAGCTGGAGTAGCAATGCCACAAAGGTGGCTAATACCGCTAATACCATGGGGGCAGTGAAATACTGCAATGGTAACCAATTGCAATAAAGCAAACTTGCCTAGTCGCGTATGATAGCTCTGGCAAGCATTGTGAGCGCTCACGTTTCACGGTAGGCTGGAAGCGGTGTCGCACAGGAGGAACACTATGGCAACCAACACCAATAAGCGCCCCTCGATGTTCGAGGTGGCCAAGCTGGCTGGTGTGAGCCATCAGACTGTTTCGCGTGTTATCAATAATTCCCCTGACGTGTCCGACGCCACGCGCGCCCGCGTGCAAGCCGTTATCGATCAGCTCGGCTATCGCCCTTCCAACTCGGCCAGAGCGCTTGCCTCGCACCGCTCGCGCACTATCGGTCTGATTGCTGGAGGTTCACGCTTTTTTGGCCCTATTTCTGCAATCGGCGCCATCGAATCTATGGCGCGCAGCCACGGGTTGTTTATGAGCGTCATGATGGTGCATGAGGCGCTATGCACTCAGCGCGAGTTCGACGATCTTATCGACATGTTGGACGAGCAGAATGTGGATGCCTTTATCTTCTTAACGCCGACTGATGTGATGTTCGAGGTTGCTTGTCGTGCTCGAGTTAGCCAGCCGCGCGTTATTGTCACGTCTACGCATGGCCGGATGAGTATGCGTGAGGCTCGCGCGTTGATTGGTGACGAAGATATGCGCAGAACTGCTTTTGTTGGCATTGACCAGTGGGCTGCAATGCAGGAAGTGGCGCATCTGGTTGCAGGCTATGGGCACAAGCATGCGTTGTATTTGGCTGGCCCTGAGGATTGGCGTGACGCCGCCACCCGTTTGGTGGCATGGGAAGCGCTTTGCGTGCGCGAGGGTGTGCGAACGCAGGTGATGCGTTGCGACACTTGGAAGGCTGGCGAAGCGTATGCGAAGATGAACCATCTGATCGACACGTGCGGCAAAACCGGCGCACAAGTGCCGACGGTGGTGGTTGCAGCTAACGACAGTCAAGCAGTGGGCGTGGCGCGTGCATTGCATGAGCATGGTTTGCGCATTCCGCAGGATATCAGCCTTGTCGGTTTTGATGACATGCCCGCGATGGACAACATGTTCCCGCCGCTGTCCACAGTGAAGCCTGATTTTGAGGGGCTTGGCACTATTGCTATGCGTCAGACCCTGCACTTGCTTGGAGAGGAGCCGGAGCCGATGTTCCACTCGTCGCAACATGGCATAGGGCTGATTCCGGCCGCGGTGGTTAATCGCGCGTCTCTTGGTGCTGCTTGCCGCGCGTGAATGTTTTGTCTCGCAGAATTATTTATACGTCAATCAGCACGTCGCGCTTGTGACAAGGCTTGCCAGTCGCTACAATACTGAACTGACGAATGTGAGCGCTAACAGAAACTCGGAGAAGAGACTGTAACGCTTGGAATAACGCCAATTAGCTGCTATCAAGCCAGATAAGGAGTGCACATATGGCAATAGCGAATCTCGACGAACAGGTCGCCGACACCGCCCGAAAGATCCGCACCGGCGCAACCGCACTCGGTATTGAGTTTGGTTCCACGCGCATCAAAGCTGTGCTTATTGACAGCGATTACCGCACTATTGCTTCTGGCGATTTCGAATGGGCAAGCCATTTGGAAGACGGACTGTGGAGCTACAGCGTGGACGAAATCTGGCAGGGGCTCCAGTCCGCCTACGCTGATATGGCTGCCCAAGTTCAGGCCGCCTACGGCGAACAGCTTACCCATGTGGGGCATATCGGCTTTTCAGCCATGATGCACGGCTATCTCGCTTTTGACGAGAACGGCGAACTGCTCGTGCCGTTCCGCACATGGCAGAACACCAACACCACCGAGGCGCACGAGAAGCTCTCCGAGCTGTTCCAATACAATATCCCCGAACGCTGGTCCATCGCGCACCTCTATCAGTGTGTGTTGAACAAGGAGTCGCACATCGCTAAGGTGGCGTATTTCACCACGCTTGCGGGTTATGTACATTGGAAGCTGACCGGCAAGAAAGTGCTTGGTGTGGGTGATGCTTCCGGCATGTTCCCCATCGACCCGACCACGCACACTTGGGAAACCGAATTCGTGCGCAAGTTCGACGCCCTGCCCGAAGTGGCCGCCCAGCCGTGGAATCTTGAGGATTTGCTGCCTGAACCTCTGGTGGCGGGCACCTCGGCCGGTGAACTGACCGCTGAAGGAGCGAAACTGCTCGATCCCTCGGGTGCGTTGCAGCAGGGCATCGTGCTCGCCCCACCAGAAGGCGACGCCGGCACGGGCATGATGGCCACCAACTCCGTGCGCGTGCGCACTGGCAATGTTTCCGCCGGCACGTCAATTTTTGCCACCGTTGTTCTCGAAGGCAAGCTCAAGGCGTTGCACCCTGAAGTCGATCTGGTCACCACTCCTGCCGGCGACTTGGCGGGCATGAGCCACGCGAATAACTTCACTTCGGATCTGAATGCTTGGGTGAATCTGTTCGGCCAGTTCGCCGCAGCGCTCGGCAAGCCAGTGGACGCCGGAACGCTGTATGGCACGCTGTTCCGCGCGGCGATTGCGCCAGATGTGGACGACAACTGTGGTGGGCTGATTAATTACCCGTTCCGCTCCGGTGAGTTCCTCGCGGGGCTAGGGCAGGGGCGCCCGTTGTTCGCGCGCAGTCCCGAAGCGAATATGACATTGGGTAACTTCATGCGCGCGCAACTGTTCGGCGCGTTCTCGCCGGTGAAAATCGGCATGGATGTGATGACGAAAGACGAGCATGTGCGCATCGATTCGCTGGTTGGTCACGGCGGCATCTTCGCCACGCCTAAGGTGGCGCAGAAGATTCTCGCCGCGGCTTTCGATACCCCCATCAAAGTGATGTCCACTGCCGCCGAAGGCGGCGCTTGGGGTATGGCAGTACTTGCTGATTATTTGCGTCACGCCGATATGCCTCTTGCGGATTATCTCGACCAGTGCGTATTTGCCGATGCGGACAGCGTTACCGAAGAGCCGGACCGCGCGGATGTTGCAGGGTTTGAGGAGTTCTTCGCGCGATTCCGTCAGGCCTTGCCTGTTGAACAGTGCGCAGTCGATCATATTGATTTGGAAAGCAAATAGCGTACAACTCGGCTTGCGTTGACACTCCCGCCAGCAACAGCCTTAAAACAAGAAAGGAAACACAATATGGCAACTTTGGCTGATTACGGCCCCGAAGTGCGTGCTGAAGTCAAGCAGGTGCGCGAAATTGTCGCCACTTTGCACGAGCAGCTCATCAAGTGGAACCTCGTGGTATGGACGGCGGGCAACGTCTCGCAGCGTCTGCGCACGGCTGACCTGATGGTGATCAAACCCTCGGGCTTGCGTTACGAATACCTGACGCCAAGCTCGATGGTCGTGTGCGATCTGGACGGCAATGTGGTCGATGGTGCGGAATCTCCCAGCTCTGACACCGCCTCTCACGCCTATATTTATCGACATATGCCCGACGTATACGGCGTGGTGCACACCCATTCCACCTACGCCACCGCGTGGGCAGCCACCGGCCAGAACATCCCGTGCGGCCTGACCATGATGGGCGACGAGTTCGGCGGCCCTGTGCCCGTTGGCCCCTTCCGCCTCATCGGCTCGGAAGCCATTGGCGAAGGCGTGGTCGAAACGCTCAAGCAATATCCAAAGTCCCCGGCTGTCCTCATGCAGAACCACGGCCCCTTCACCATCGGCAAGGACGCGGAAGCCGCCGTCAAAGCTGCCGCCATGACCGAAGAAGTCGCCCACACCATGTGGGCCGCCCGTCAGCTCGGTGACATCATCCCCATCCCGCAGGAAGATATTGACCGCCTGAACGACCGCTATCAAAACGTCTACGGACAGCATTGATTCGATGGAGCGACTTCTGTGTTGTGGAAGGCTCGACGTACCCTTGTACGCCTTCGCCTCCACGCCTTGAAGTCGCACTCATCGAACCAATGCTTACAGCTGCTTACAGCATTGACTGACTAACCGAATATAACGAAGTAAGGAATAGATAACATGACCATGGCAAACCCATTTGAAGGCAAGGAAATCTGGTTCGGCGTCGGCTCGCAGGACCTGTACGGCGAAGAGGCGCTGCGTCAAGTGGCCGCCCAGTCCACTGAAATCGTCGACAAGCTCAACGCCACCGGCAAGATTCCGGTCAAGCTGGTGCTGAAGCCCACACTGAAGTCCTCCGACGGCATCAAGCAGTTCATGACCGAAGCCTCGGCCGACCCGAAGGTCATCGGCGTCATCACCTGGTGCCACACCTTCTCGCCGGCCAAAATGTGGATCCGCGGCCTCGAAGTGCTCACCAAGCCGTTGCTGCAGCTCAACACGCAGCACCACTTCGAGATTCCGTGGAGCACCATCGACATGGACTTCATGAACCTGAACCAAGCCGCCCACGGCGACCGCGAGTTCGGCTATATCCTCACGCGTCTGGGCATCCCGCGCAAGATCGTCGTCGGTCACTACACCGACCCTGAGGTGGCGGAGAAGATCGGCACATGGGCACGTGCTGCCGCCGGCTGGGATGCTTCGAATACCATGAAGGTGATGCGTTGGGGTGACAACATGCGCAACGTGGCCGTCACCGAAGGTGACAAGACCGAGGCTGAGCGCGTGTTCGGCGCATCAATCAACACCTGGTCTGTCAACGAGCTGTGCGCCGCCTATGAGGCAGTCAAGGACGATCAGGTCAAGGCGATCATCGAAGACTACAAGGCCAAGTACGACATCGCCCCCGAGTTGCTTGACGCAAAGTATGACGCTCTGTTTATCGCCGCCAAGGAAGAAGCTGCGATGGTGAACATGATGCAGGCCAATGGCTGCACCGCGGGTGTCGACAACTTCGAGGATCTCGGCAGCCTGCCGCAGTTGCCGGGCGTTGGTCCGCAGCGCTTCCCATCCGAGTATGGCTTCGGCTTCTCCGCCGAGGGCGACTGGAAGACAGCGGTGCTGGTGCGCATCGGTGCCGTCATGGGATACGGCCTGAATGGTGGCGCCTCGCTGATGGAGGATTATTCCTACAACTTCACCCCGGGCAACGAGATGATCATGGGTTCGCACATGCTGGAAGTTTCGCCGTCCCTAGGCACCACGGCCAAGCCAAAGCTGGAGATTCACCCGCTGGGCATTGGCGGCAAGGCCGACCCAGTGCGCTTGGTATTCACCGTCGCCCCGAAGCAGGACGCGGTGGTCGTGGCCATGTCCGACGTGCGCGAACGTTTCCGCCTGACCATGAACATGGTCGACGTGGTCAGCCCACTCGGTGAGCTGCCCAAGCTGCCGTGCGCCCGCGCCCTGTGGAAGCCGCAGCCGAATCTCAAGGATTCGGCCGAGTGCTGGCTCATGGCCGGTGCTGCCCATCACACCGTCATGACCACTTCGGTCGGCCGTGAGGCGTGGGAGGACTTCGCCCGTATCGCTGGTGTCGAACTCGCCACCATCGATCAGAGCACCAAGCCTGCCCAGTTCCAGCGTGATCTGGAAATCAGCGAAATGTACCATCGCCTCAACAACCAGCACTGATTCATTCGCTGGGGTGGGGACACGCCGCAGGGTGCGCTGCTGAGAATGGCAGCGCCGCTGCGGATTAATCCTTGGATATTTCAAAAAGCGAGCCGCTCTTTTGTTTCCTTATCTGCGAAACAAGGAGCGGCTCGTTTCGTCATTGCGGCCGAATGTGTAGCGTGCAGCATAAAAATAATGGGTTATAGGCCAAAATAATACTAAGCGAGCTTTGGTGCGGTGGTTTCGCGCAGAATGAGCTGGGTTTGCGGAGTGACGAATC
Organism: Parabacteroides merdae; assembly: GCA_963623245.1. Lineage (GTDB taxonomy): Bacteria > Actinomycetota > Actinomycetes > Actinomycetales > Bifidobacteriaceae > Bifidobacterium. The sequence continues at coordinate 17,926 of CAVFKU010000004.1, read as the reverse complement.
GTGACGGTGTCTCGCCTTCCTGAGTGGTAGCGCCCATCAACTCTAAGGTCTTGCGGGCAGCTTGCGCTCCCATAGCAAATGGATCTTGATGTATGGTGGTTAGCCCCAAGCTGGCGGCATAACGATTGTCGTCGAAGCCGATAATTGATATGTCCTGCGGCACATGAGTGCCGTATTGGCGCAAACGGAACAATACTGGAATGGCTAACTCGTCATCGGCTAAACATACGGCGGAAGGGGCCTCAGGGGCAGTAATAATACGTTGCAGTGCTGCGTTTGCTGGGTCGTCGGAGGCTGTCAGCAACAGCGGAATCGCTGTCACATCAGCATATACGGCGCAAGCGTCCATAAACCCATGTAAACGTGAACTTGCAGAGAAACGCAATGTGCATTGCATGCCGCTGTCATAACCCACAAACGCAATATTGCGATGCCCTAATGCCACTAGATGATCTACAGCAATGCGTTCAGCTGCGCTGTCGTTGATACTCACGCCCGCATCGAAGCCATTGTTGGAGGGAATGTTTACGCCGACAATTGGCACATTCATGCCTTTGAGTTTGCCCACTTCGCTCGGTTCAATGTCGAATGAGCACACCACAACAGCGTCGGCATTGCGCCGCACAGGCAGGCTGCTAAAAAACTCACTGCGCTCGACGGCGGTGGACATGGGGAACACGGACAGGTCATAGCCAGCCGGATGAAATACCGAGTCGAGACCCGCATATACGTTCGCGTTGAACCAAGTTGCAATAGAGTCGCTAATCAACACTGCGATGCGCAACGACTGGCCGGATTTGAGCGCAGCGGCAGAACGTGAAATGCGGTAATCCAACTTCTCTGCCGCAGCTAGCACACGTTCGCGGGTTTCCGGCAACACCAGATCAGGTTTGGCGAAGGTGCGCGACACTGTGGAAACAGAAACGCCGGCCTTGCGAGCGACCGCTTGAATACTTGCGTGTGCCATGAGACCTCCTTCGTGCGACGAGTTACGTTAACGTCGTTACGCTGATGGTGTTATGGCAACAGCGTCGATAATGCTTATGACGGTATCATATCTACGCTATTGGCTGACGTGGGTGTGCATGACTTGGGATAGGGACTTGAGGCGGGGTGAATCGAATACATCGCCCGTGAGCACGACATGGCCGTTTGCGTCGGCCAGCGGCACGCGCCAGTTCGAGTATTCGCTCGAAGTGCCCGGCTGATTCTGCGTGCGGTGCTCGCCCACGCCGTCCACCAAGGCGACTTGCAACAGTAGCGATGGGGTATCGCACAACATGGCGTGCATTGCCTCGATGATCTGCTGTTCGTGTGCGGGCACGTCGTCGGCAACCTCGGGTGTGATGTAGCCGCTTTCAACCAAGCGCTCCATCATGGCGCGTTGCTCGGCTTCGGCAGCTTTGCGGAAGGCTGCGGGGTCGTCCACCAGATGCAACTGTTCGCGCAATGCGACGTGTTCAAAGTTGAGATAGCCGGCGGTGGGTGGCAGATCGTGTGTGACCACAGAAGCCAGCGCCTGGCGTCGATAATCGGACGGCGGGGCATAGGGGTCTCCTGCGTTGGGCGAGTTGTCCACGCGCGAGAACCACTCGACTTCGGTGCCGAGCACGCCGTGATCGGCGAGAATGCGCCGTGCGTAATCGGGCACAGTGCCCAAGTCTTCGCCGATGACCATGCCGCCCACGCGCGTCGCCTCAATGGCAAGCACGCCCAGCATGGCCTCGTGATCGTAGTTCACATAAGCGCCGTTGCGCGCGCCGAGCCCCTGCGGAATCCACCATAGACGGAATAAACCGAGCACATGGTCGATGCGTACTGCGCCCGCGTGTTCATACATCGAGTGCACCATTTCGCGGTACACCTGATAGCCGGTGGCCTCAAGATAGCGCGGATTGAACGGCGGTTGACCCCAATCTTGGCCTTGTTGGTTGTAGAAATCAGGCGGGCAGCCCACGCTGACCCCACTGGCAGCGAAACGCTCCGGGTTGGCCCAGGCGTCGGCGCCCAAACCGTGCACGCCCACGGCCATGTCCTGCATGAGGCCCACGGTCATGCCTGAATTGAGGGCGGTGCGTTGGGCGCAGGTCACCTGCTCGGCGGCGATCCACTGCATCCAACGGTTGAACTCGAACAGATCGCGGTGCTCGGCGATCAAACGCTGCACTTTCTCGTCTGTGATGGTCGTCTCGCTGAACCACGGGTTGTCTGACCACGGCGCGCCCCACACCTCGAAGCAGACGCACCAAGCAGCAAAGGAATTCAAATCAGGGCCGGCTTCTGTGATGAACTCCTCGAACACGGCTTGACGATCCGGCGAGCGGCCAGTGTCGAAGATGATATGCAGGGCAGCTCGCTTCGCTTGCCAAGCTGCGTTAATATCCATCGGTTCCGCGTTTTCGTTTTGGCTAGCCACTGAAGCGTGCAATGTGTTCACTTGTTCGCGTGCGTCGGCAGGCAGGTCGGCGTATTCGGGGATATCCTGCGGGCGAATGTACGTGACGTTGAGGAAGCGACGCGATTCGGGCAGATAGGGAGACGGTTCCAGCGGGGGAATCGGCGCGCTGGCGTGGATTGGGTTGATGAGCATGAAATCGGCGCCGGACTTGCTGGCCGCGTCCGTCAGCAGCTGCTTGAGATCGCCGTAGTCGCCTACGCCCCACGATTCGTGCGAGCGGACGGAATACATTTGCGTCATCCAACCCCAGCGCTGGCGCTCGGCGACGGCTTGCGGCAGCTTGATGCGTGCGGGGGCGCAGATGATGGTGGCGCTAGTCTCGCGCTCATCGGCCTTGACAAGCAGGGTGTGGTATCCCATCGGCAGGTCATGGCTAATGGTGAGTATGGCGTGGCTTGAGTTTGGAGCTGGCAAAGCGGTGATGTCGCCGGTGAACGTGGTGCCGTTCTCAAGCGTGACGGAGGCGGTGATATCCGCGTTCGGCGTGCAGTTGAGATTGATGGCCGCTGCTTCGTTGGTGGTGACGACGATGGTGGGGGGCATCAGCTGGCTGCGTTGTTGCTCTTCAAAAGCGGACATGGAGGCAGCGATGGCCTCGTCGCTGGAGGCGTCGACCCCGAGCGCTGCGAGTACCGCCACCAGCGCCTCGTCGCTGATTTCGGTGTAGGCGCCGAGCTGGTCGATGTATGAAGTGGACAATCCGTTTGCCTTGGCGAGGCGAATCAGCGGGCGTGCGAGCCGCTCGGTGCTTTCTGCGCATGGTGTGATATCGGTCATAATGCCCCTGCCTTTATCGGTAAATGTGCTGCAAACGTCTCCATAAAACTCGACGTTGAGTTTTATAGGTGTGGGCGTTTTTGTAACTGCTGCCTACGATACCGCATGATGACAACGATTGCAAAACGGTGCGGCGCATTATTAAGTCGTCGCGTCTGTAAGCTGACGTATCTGCTTGTGAATGCAGTTTAGATAAATGCAAGATTGCAGATCTGAAGCATTGAATGAAGCGTTGAATAATAGGATCCTCTGATTTTGGCGCCATATAACACTGGTAACTTTACTTTGCCAATTGTTTGATAACGCGTGTTGTGAAAAATAGCGGGAATAAAAGTTGACGAACGAAAGTTGAGTGGTGTAGGCTCAAGTTTTGAAAACGGGTTGTGAGGCTCGGGCAAGACGTGAGCGGAACACCGTAAAACACGAACTGCGTGCCGCCAGTCAAGGCGGAGCGCACAGATAAAAGGAGTCATCAATTATGGCACGTGCAGTTGGTATCGATCTGGGCACCACGAATTCCTGCATCGCAACGCTGGAAGGCGGCGAACCCACCGTCATCGTCAACGCCGAGGGCGCGCGCACCACGCCGTCCGTGGTCGCCTTCTCCAAGTCCGGCGAAATCCTCGTCGGCGAAGTCGCCAAGCGTCAGGCCGTCACCAACGTCGATCGCACCATCAGCTCCGTCAAGCGCCACATGGGCACCGACTGGACGGTTCAAATCGACGACAAGAAGTGGACGCCGCAGGAAATCTCCGCGCAGATCCTGATGAAGCTCAAGCGCGACGCCGAAGCCTATCTTGGCGAGCCGGTCACCGATGCGGTGATCACCTGCCCGGCTTACTTCAATGACGCCCAGCGCCAGGCCACCAAGGACGCCGGCAAGATCGCGGGCCTGAACGTGCTGCGCATCATCAACGAGCCGACCGCTGCCGCACTGGCCTACGGCTTGGAGAAGGGCAAGGAGGACGAACGTATTCTGGTCTTCGACTTGGGCGGCGGCACCTTCGACGTCTCCCTGCTGGAAATCGGCAAGGACGACGATGGCTTCTCCACCATCCAGGTGCAAGCCACCAACGGCGACAACCGCTTGGGCGGCGACGACTGGGATCAAAAGATCATCGATTGGCTCGTTGGCGAAGTCAAGAACAAGTACGGTGTGGACTTGAGCAAGGACAAGATCGCCCTGCAGCGTCTGAAGGAAGCCGCCGAGCAGGCCAAGAAGGAGCTGTCGAGCTCGACCAGCACCTCCATCTCCATGCAGTATCTGGCCATGACGCCTGACGGCACCCCGGTGCATCTGGACGAAACGCTTACGCGCGCCCACTTCGAGGAGATGTCTTCTGATCTGCTGGGACGTTGCCGCACGCCGTTCAACAACGTGCTTTCGGACGCAGGCATTTCTGTTTCTGAGATTGACCATGTGGTGTTGGTGGGTGGTTCCACTCGTATGCCCGCCGTCAAGGAGCTGGTCAAGGAGCTCACCGGTGGCAAGGAAGCGAACCAGTCCGTCAACCCGGACGAGGTCGTGGCTGTGGGTGCCGCGGTGCAGTCGGGCGTTATCAAGGGCGACCGCAAGGACGTGCTGTTGATCGACGTCACGCCGCTGTCGCTCGGCATCGAGACCAAGGGCGGCATCATGACCAAGCTCATCGACCGCAACACCGCCATTCCGACCAAGCGCTCCGAGGTGTTCTCCACCGCCGAGGACAACCAGCCGAGCGTGCTGATTCAGGTCTATCAGGGCGAGCGTGAGTTCGCGCGCGACAACAAGCCGCTGGGCACCTTCGAGCTGACCGGCATTGCGCCGGCTCCGCGTGGCGTGCCGCAGATCGAGGTCACGTTCGACATCGATGCCAATGGCATCGTGCACGTTTCCGCCAAGGACAAGGGCACCGGCAAGGAGCAGTCCATGACCATCACCGGCGGCTCGGGTCTGCCCAAGGACGAAATCGACCGCATGGTCAAGGAGGCCGAGGCGCACGAAGCCGAAGACAAGAAGCGCAAGGAGGAGGCCGAGACCCGCAACCAGGCCGAGGCGTTCGCCTATTCCACCGAGAAGCTCGTCAACGACAACAAGGACAAGCTCTCCGACGACGTGGCCAAGGAGGTCACCGACAAGGTCAATGAACTGAAGGAGGCGCTGAAGGGCGAGGACATCGAGAAGATCAAGACCGCCCAAAGCGAGCTGATGACCTCCGCGCAGAAGGTCGGCCAGGCGCTGTACGCCCAGCAGGGTGCTGAAGGTGCCGAGGGTGCCGAGGGTGCCGATGGTGCGGCCGGTTCTGCAGCTGATGACGATGTGGTGGATGCCGAAGTCGTGGATGATGACGACAAAGACAACAAGGGTAACGAGTAAGGGTGCGTCCCATGGCTGAGTTCAATAAGGACGATTACCTGAAGGATTTGCCTGATGCAGACGACGCGGCGGCTAGCCTGAACGACGAGGGTGCTGCCGCCGCGTCGGATGCCGCTTGTGATGCAGGTGCCAGTGAACAGGCTGAGTCGTCACAAGAGACGGCTGTTCAGTCAGATGAGGCGCAAGCCGACGATTCATTGACCCCGCTGGGCAAGGCGAAGAAGGAAGCCGCAGACTACTTGGAGGCGTTGCAGCGCGAGCGCGCGGAGTTCGTCAACTTCCGCAACCGCACGGCCAAGGAGCAGGAGCGATTCCGCCAGCATGGCATCATCGACGTGCTGACTGCGCTGCTGCCCGCCTTGGACGACATCGACCGTATTCGAGAGAACTCCGAGATGGACGACTCGTTCAGGGCCGTCGCCGCGAAAATCGACAAGACCTTCGAGAAGTTCGGCGTCGAGAAGTTCGGCGAGGCGGGGGAGGACTTCGACCCCACCAAGCACGACGCGATTCTGCACAAGCCCGACGAGACGGCCGAGAAGGAAACCGTCGACACCGTGGTGGAGGCAGGCTATCGTATCGGCGACCGCGTGATTCGCGCCGCCCGCGTGGTGGTCGCTTCGCCCAAGAGTTGACCAAAGTCAAGTGCCCATTGAGTACAGGCGGGCGCGTAGCCCGCGTAACCATTACCGCATATCAAGTTGAAAGGAGGCAGTGATGGCTGAGAATGAATGGCTGAACAAGGATTTCTACAAGGTCCTCGGTGTCTCCAAGGACGCCACAGCCGATGATATCAAGAAAGCCTATCGCAAGCTGGCGCGCAAATATCACCCCGACGTGAACAAAACCAAGGAGGCCGAGGAGAAGTTCAAGGACATCTCCGAAGCCTACGACGTGCTGAGCAACAAGGATGAGCGCCGCAAATACGACGCCATCCGTCAGTTCGGCATGGGTGGCGCGCGATTCGCGGGAGGCTCGGGGCAGGGCGGCTTTGACGCTGCCGGTTTCTCCGATATGTTCGGTTCGATGTTCGGCTCCGGCCCGGGCGGCTCGCGCATTCGCTTTTCGACATCGGGCGGCGGGCAGCCGAACATCAACGACATCTTCTCGATGTTCGGCGGCGCGGCTGGTGCCGGTCAGGCCGGCGCGCCATATGGTGGCGGATATGCGGGCTATGAGGAGCCGGCGCGTCCCGAGCGCGGCGAGGATCGCACCTCGAAGATCAACCTGACCTTCCGTCAGGCCGTCAAGGGCGCGACGGTGTCGCTGTCTGCGGGCGGGAAGAAGTTCAAGACGCATATTCCCGCCGGCGTCAAGGACGGGCAGAAGATTCGTCTCGCCGGCAAGGGTAAGCCGGGGCATGGCGGCGGCAAGGCGGGTGATCTGTATCTGCAGGTCAGCGTCGCTGTCGATCCAAAATTCACCTTGCGCGGGGCCGACATTGTCATGCCGTTGCCCGTCACCGTGGGCGAGGCCGTAGCCGGTGCGAAGGTTGAAGTCGCTGATTTCGACGGTAACCCAGTGACCTTCAAGGTGCCAGCCGGCTCGTCCAGCGGCACGGAAGTGAAGGTGAGCGGCAAAGGTGTGCAGTCGGGCGGCCAGTCGGGTGATCTCATCGGTCGTATTGAGATTCAGGTGCCCGCCAAGCCGAGCATGGCGACGAAGCATGCCGCCAAGGAGTTCGACAAGGCGGCGGGTGCGTTTTTGCAACGAGCGTAGTAAGCACAAAGGCCGAAGGGGGTGAACGATGGCACGAACAACACCACAAACGCGTCAGCTGTACGCGATGTGCGCAACCGCACTGGTGTTGGGGCGCGCCGACCTAGACGGTGCCGACAATGCCGGTTTCGATATCGAACTGCCTGTGTTCACAGTTGGTCAAGCAGCCGAATTGGCTCGCATTCACCCCCAAACCCTGCGCCAATACGACCGTCTTTCTCTGGTGGTGCCTCAACGCACCGAAGGCGGCGCGAGACGGTATTGTCTGCGCGATATTGACCGCCTGATCCAGGCCCAGCACTTAAGCCAGGATGAGGGTATCAACCTCGCTGGCATCACCCGAATCTTGCAATTGCAAGAAGAGAACCGTCAGTTGCGTCGTCAGAACAGGCGGCTGCAAACTTCCGCCGATGGCAGTGTGTTCGCGGCCGGTCGCGACGGCGACATCGTGGAGATGCGCCGCTCCAACAGCGCCCGCATGTGGCGCCGTGCCATCCGCACCCGCGTGCGCGAACTGCCGTCGTCCGCCGGTGATTATGAGACAACTGGTGGCATTGATGGTGGCGCCGGTTCCAAATCGGTCATCATCTGGCGTTACTGACTGACCGATTTGTCACGCTGGTGTTGGTTTTCTGAGGGAAACTTGTCCGCGTGGAAACACCGCTTTTCATACTCCTAGGCAATGGCGGAAGTGTCGATGCGTGTGAAGTACTCGCTGCTTGACTCGTGGTCGACGCGGGCGCCGAGATGACGTTGAACGGTCAGCGAGGCTGGGTTGTCTTTATGTACGGACAGATACGCTTCACTAATACCAAATTCATCACGCGCCTTGATGAGCAACAGTCTTAATCCTTCAGTGGCAAACCCGCGTCCGCGCCACTCGGGAGCAATACCATATCCAATATGCCCCGCACCCTCTTTCAACGCATCGTTGAGCTCATGACGCAGATTGAAGATGCCGACATAATCGCCATGATCGTTCACAAGGACGTATTTGGTGGCGGGTACCCGACCGGGTTTGAGGCCGACGCCGGCAGCCTCGTTCCTGAGATTGCGCACATATCTCACGAAAGCATCCCTATCCATGCCGGCCGCAGGATTCTCGAACCCATTCTCATTCGCGGCAAACTTGCCAAACAGCGCATACGTGCGTTCCGGCTCTGTTAACCACACTTCAATCAATTGCATGGGGAGAATATAACATCTGGCGGGCATCGGCCATGTTCTTGCGCAACCCGCCTCATCTCGCTGTTGCAGCGTGTAGACGGGGTATGGGATAATCTGCAAGGTACTTTTGCCTGCGACATGGTTGGAAACGCATCGCGACGCATCATAGAAGTTGGGAAAATGGCTCTGTAGTCAGATGTTGTGTCATTTTTAGTGGTGTTACTCTAGCCAGAGACTGCGGCAAAACGTTGAAAATGCAACGATAAGACAGGATCATGGTGTTATATGGCTGAGTTTGTGTATCAGATGATCAAGGCGCGCAAGGCGTTTGGTGACCGCGTGATTCTTGACGATGTGACCTTGAGCTTCCTGCCGGGCGCGAAAATCGGCGTGGTGGGACCGAATGGCATGGGCAAGTCTACGCTGCTCAAGATCATGGCGGGTTTGGAAACCGTGTCCAATGGCGAGGCCACGCTCACCCCGGGCTTCACTGTCGGCATCCTCCAGCAGGAGCCACCGTTGGACGATACGAAAACCGTGGGAGAGAACATCAAGATGGCGTTCGGTCCGATCGCCGAAAAGGTCGCTCGCTTCAACCAGATCGGCGAGGAGATGGCCAATCCGGACGCCGATTTCGAGGCCCTGATGGAAGAGATGGGCAAGCTGCAGACCGAGATTGACGCTGCCAACGGCTGGGATCTCGACTCCCAGCTCGAACAGGCGATGGATGCCCTGCAGTGTCCCGACCCAGACACCCCGGTGAACGTGTGTTCCGGCGGTGAGCGCCGCCGCGTGGCCTTGTGTAAGCTGTTGCTCGAAGCGCCCGACCTGCTGCTGCTCGACGAGCCCACCAACCACCTCGACGCCGAGTCGATTCTATGGCTCGAGCAGTTCCTGCACCAATACCAGGGTGCCGTCATCGCCGTCACCCACGACCGCTACTTCATGGACAACGTGGCCGAATGGATTTGCGAGGTCGACCGCGGCCATCTCTATCCGTACAAGGGCAACTACTCCACCTATCTGGAGACCAAGGCCAAGCGTATGGAGATCCAGGGCGCCAAGGACGCCAAACTCGCCAAGCGTCTGAAGGACGAACTCGACTGGGTGCGTTCCTCTCCGAAGGCTCGTCAGGCCAAGAACAAAGCTCGTCTGGAGCGTTACGACCAGATGGAGCAGGAGGCGCGCAGCAACAAGAAGCTCGACTTCTCCGAGATTCAGATTCCTGCAGGTCCCCGCCTTGGCTCGCAGGTGCTGGAGGCCAGCCACATCCACAAGGCCTTCGGCGACCGCGTGCTCATCGACGACCTGAGCTTCACCCTGCCACGCAACGGCATTGTCGGCGTGATTGGCCCCAACGGCGTGGGCAAGTCCACGCTGTTCAAGACCATCGTGGGGTTGGAGCCGCTGACTTCCGGCGAGCTTACAGTGGGGGAGACTGTCAAGGTCAGCTATGTGGACCAGAACCGTGCCGGTCTCGACCCGAACAAGAACTTGTGGGAGGCCGTCTCGGACGGACTGGACTTCATCGAAGTCGCCGGTGTCGAGGTGCCCACCCGTGCCTATGTGGCCAGCTTCGGTTTCAAAGGCTCCGACCAGCAGAAGCTCACCGGCGTGCTCTCCGGCGGCGAACGCAACCGCCTGAATCTGGCTCTCACCTTGAAGCAGGGCGGCAATCTCCTCCTGCTCGATGAGCCTACCAACGACCTTGACGTGGAAACCTTGGAATCACTGGAGGATGCGCTGTTGCAATTCCCCGGTTGCGCCGTGGTGATTTCGCACGACCGCTGGTTCCTTGACCGCGTCGCCACGCATATCCTCGCGTGGGAGGGCGACGATGACAACCCAGCCAAGTGGTATTGGTTCGAGGGTAACTTCCAGTCCTATCAGGAGAACAAGGTCGCCCGTCTCGGTGAGGACGCCGCCCGCCCGCATCGTCTCCATAAGAAGCTCATCCGCGGCTGATTGCCGGCGATCGCCTCCACTTGCCGACAGCCGGTGATTCCTCGAACGGAGGAATCACCGGCTGTTCGCGTTTCAATAAACGTGAGTCAATGACACGCCACAAAGTAAAACGAATTGACAAAGTGTCGCTGAGCACCGTACCATATACTCTGCAAGGGCAGTGGTGCACCCGAAAGTAGCGCCAGAAAACAACGAGTATTGCCACACAGCAAAGGAGCAATTATGGGTCTGTGGGACTTCGATAAGATTCAGTACGTCGGTCGCCAGAATGGGCCGAAGGAGGAACTCGGTTTCCACTATTACGATGCCGACAAGGTCGTCGCCGGCAAGAAGATGAAGGATTGGCTGCGCTTCGGCGTCGCTTGGTGGCACACTTTTGACCAGGAACTGGTCGATCCGTTCGGCACCGGCACTTCCCATCGTCCGTGGTATGGCAAATACTCCAACCCGATGGACGAAGCCTTGGCCAAGGTTGATTACGCCTTCGAGTTCTTCACCAAGCTCGGCGCCGAGTACTTCTGCTTCCACGATCGTGACATTGCCCCCGAAGGCGACACCCTGCGTGAGAGCAACAAGAACCTTGACAAGGTGGTCGACAAGATCGAAGAGAACATGAAGTCCACCGGCGTCAAGCTGCTGTGGAACACCTCTTCGCTGTTCACTAACCCGCGTTTCGTCTCCGGCGCTGCTACTTCGCCGTTCGCCGACATCTACGCTTATGCCGGTGGCCAGCTGAAGCACTCCCTGGAGATCGCCAAGCGCCTGGGTGCCGAGAACTACGTGTTCTGGGGCGGCCGTGAGGGCTACGAGAACCTGTGGAACACGCAGATGCAGCGTGAGCAGGAGCACATGGCCAAGTTCTTCCACATGTGCCATGCGTATGCCAAGGAAATCGGCTTGGATGCCCAGTTCCTGATTGAGCCGAAGGCCAAGGAACCGACGATGCACCAGTACGACTTCGACGCCGCCACCGCCATCGCTTTCCTGAAGACCTACGACATCGACTTCATGAAGCTGAACTTGGAAGGCAACCACGCCAACCTGGCCGGCCACACCTACCAGCATGAGATCCGCACTGCCCGCGAGGCCGGCGTGCTCGGCTCCCTCGACGCCAACCAAGGCGACAAGCTCATCGGCTGGGATATGGACGAGTTCCCGAGCGACCTGTATGAGACTTCCACTGTGATGTGGGAGGTTCTCGCTGAAGGCCAGATTGGCCCTCACGGTGGTCTGAACTTCGACGCCAAGCCGCGCCGTACTTCCTTCTATGAAGAGGATCTGTTCCGCTCCCACATCGCCGGCATGGACTCCTTCGCGGCCGGCCTCTTGGTCGCCGCCAAGATGCACGAGGACAAGTTCATCGAGAACCTGCAGGCCGAGCGCTACAGCTCCTACGAGTCCGGTATCGGCGCAACCATCGACAACGGCACTGCCACGCTGGCTTCCCTGGAGGAGTACTCGCTGGATATTCCGCAGGCCAAGCTCATCGAGGCCACCAAGTCCGATCACCTCGAGTCCGTCAAGGCCACGATCAACAACTACATCGTTGACGCCTTGGCAGCGGCCTGAGTTGAGAGATTCGCCCAGCTTGACCCAGCTGTGACAGGGTCGACAATATAGCGCGAAGTCGGGGCAGTGATTGTCTCGACTTCGCGGTTATAGTTCGCTGGTACTAGCTCGCGTGATTAGGCTGGTCGGCATGATGATGTGCGGCTGCACCACGTCCCCCTCCTGTATTGCTTCCACGAGCATGCGTACTGCGGCGCGTGCCATGTCCTGTAACGGCTGCTTGACCGTGGTTAGTGCGGGACTTAGGAAGGCTGCGGTTTGCAGGTCATCGAAACCGACGACCGACAAATCATCTGGAATGCGAAGATTCAGCTGGCGAGCCGCTTCATATACGCCCATGGCTTGCAGGTCGTTGCCAGCGAAAATGGCTGTCGGTCGGTTCGGGTGCTGCAGTAGAGATATGGCTTGTGCGTAGCCGGCAGGCGTACTGAAATCCCCTTCGGTGATGAGTTCAGGATTGGTTTTGATGCCGCGCTCAGCCAATGCAGACGTGTAGCCATTAAGACGGGCTTTGGAACACATCATTTCTCCTGGCCCGGTGATGATGCCGATACGTGTGTGGCCGAGTGCGAGTAGGTGGCGGGTAGCGATGAGGCCACCGGTCCAGTTGTCGGCTTGTATGGACAATGTGGTCGGATCTGGGTCGCCGAAGGGGTCGAAAAGCACGAAAGGAATACCGCGGGAGAGTAGTTTGTTCTGCTCGATGCGCGTGAGGTTAGAAAATACGAGAATGGCACCGGCTGTTTGCCTGCGCAACATGTTGTCAATCCAAGAGGGGGCGGGATGTTTGCGGCTGCCGCCTTCCGTGGCGATGACGCTCAGGTCGTGTGATTTGGCTTCGCGGATGGCCCCTCGCAAGACTTCTGTTGCCCACACGTTGTCGAAATCTTGAAAGACGATTTCGATGAGTTGCTGATTCTTGCCAACTGTCGCCTTGCGTGAGTAGCCGTATTTTTTGAGAGTTGCGTTGATAGTTTGGCGGGTGTTTTCGGATATGTCGGCCCGCCCATTGAGTGCCTTGGATACGGTGGCTAGGGAATATCCTGTTTCCTTGGCGATGTCGGCCAGTCGGATGGAATTCTGCTTGTGCTGTTTGCGTGTGCTGGTATTCATAGGAAAAGCCTTTCAGACATCTATTATAAGCGAGAAGTCTACGAAAGTTTCGATTTCGAATATTCGAAACTTTCGAACAGTGGTGTGGGTTAAAAATCCTTGGAATTTCAATAAAAAGATACTTGGTTACTTGATTTAACAAAACTTGACTTTGCAGATTTAAGTTGGATAACCTATATCTACAACGAAAAAGGGATAGAAGTTTCGGAGTTGAAATCAAAGATTGATTATCCGTCCAGCATGAAATCTCACGGTATCGCGAAGGCGCGGTTTCTGTCATCTCATGTCGCAGGATTCTTATCCCGTCGTTGTCTTCATTCGCTGACGATGATTGCTAATAAGGAGAAGATAATGAAGCTCAAGACTATTGCGGCTGCAACGCTCGCCGTAGCTACCATGTTTAGCATGGCTGCTTGCGGCTCCAGCAATGACGCGGACGACAATACCATCACGTTCTGGCATAACGCCACCGCTGGTGATGGCAAGCAGTATTGGGAGGATGTGGCTGCGGCTTTCGAGAAGAAGACCGGCACGAAGGTTGAGATTCAGGCCATTCAGAATGAAGATTTTGAAGGCAAGCTCACCACTGCTATGCAGGATCCGAGTTCTGGTCCAGATGTGTATATGGATCTTGGTGGAGCCAAGGCCAAGGACATGATTGATGCTGGTCAGGTTATGGATTTGACCGATAAGATCAGCGATACTGTCAAGAAGCAGATGGCTTCCTCGCTGAAGTCCTTCACCTTTGATGACAAGGTTTATGGCGTTCCGGTCACCGTTCAGCCCGGTGGTATTTGGTATTCCAAGGATCTGTTCAAGCAGGCCGGTATTGAGGAAGTTCCCTCCACATTCTCTGAATTGAAGGCCGACATTCAGAAGCTGCGTGACGCTGGTATTGAGCCGATCGCCCTTGGTGGCAAGGATGCTTGGCCGGCAGGTCACTGGTATTACTGGCTTTCTTTGCGCGAATGTTCCGTTGAGGCTTATTCCAAGGGCGTCAACGAGAAAGACTTCTCTAACTCCTGCTGGACGAAGGCGGCTGACGATCTCAAGGAACTGCTCGATATCAACGCCTTTAACGATGGCTTCCTGACCACCACCGCACAGCAGGGCGCAAGCTCTTCCGCTGGTCTGCTTGCTAATCACAAGGCGGCTATGGAACTTATGGGCACTTGGGAACCGGGCGTGATCAAGGATTTGACCGCAGACAAGAAGCCGCTGGCCGATCTTGGTTTCTTCGCTTTCCCGGAAGTCGATGGCGGCAAGGGTGAAAGCGGTGCCCTGATGGGCGCTGCCACCGGTTTTGCTGTCAATTCTACTGCTCCGCAAGCTGCTGTGGACTTCGTCAACTTCATGGCCGAGAAGGACAACCAAGAGAAGTACGCCACCGCGTTCAGTACGATTCCGGCTTCTGCTGAAGCCTACGACGTGGTCACCGATGAGAACCTCAAGGAGATTATCGAGGCCATGAACAAGTCCGATGACATGCAGTTGTGGATGGATACCGCCCTTGGTGGCAACATTGGTAACGCTCTCAACTCCGGTGTCGTAAACCTCCTGTCTGGGCAGGGCACTTCCGCTGACATCGTCAAGGCGATGAAGGACGCCGCAGCCAAAGGCTGACGGTAGAGGTTAGCTAACTGACGAAGGCCGGGCGGAGAACTGTCCGTCCGGCCTTATCATTCAACAGATTTTGGTGGTGTGAGTAATTATGGCGACTAATGGCACTGGCGCACTGACGCTGAAGTCCGGGCGCGCAAAGCGCGCGTCGAGCGGGGAAGCGCGCCGCAATATTGAGATTTTTGTTCTGTCGGCCCCTGCGATTCTCTTATTCGTGTGTTTCGTGATTCTGCCGATCATTCTGGGTGCGTATTACGGTTTCTATCAGTGGAGGGGCTACGGTTCGCCCTCCGTGACCGGTAAATTCGTCGGGTTCCAGAACTACATCACGGCGCTTAAGGATCCGTCTTTCCAGGCGGCTATTCTGCATACTTTCGAAGTCGTCGTCGGTTCTTTGGTTATTCAGGCCCCGCTGGCCATTCTGTTCGCGCTGTTGTTGAACCAGAAGTTCAAGGGTCGTGGCCTGATTCGTACCCTCATCTTCGTGCCGTATGTTGTGTCCGAAGTTATTGTCGGCACCGGTTGGAGCCTACTGTTGCAGAAGAAGGGCGCCATCAACGAGATTCTAGGCAATCTCGGTATCAATGGTCCCGACTGGCTCGCCGATCCGAAGATCGCGATGTGGACGTTGCTGCTGCTGATCAGTTGGAAGTACATCGGCTTCGCAGTCATCCTGATGCTTGCGGGCATGCAGTCCATTCCCGAAGAGCTCTATGAAGCGGCCCGCGTCGACGGTGCCGGCTTCTGGCAGATGCAGAGGAGCATCACCTTGCCGTTACTCGCCCCGACGTTGCGTATATGGGTGTTCTTGTCGATGATTGGTTCACTGCAGCTGTTCGACTTGGTGTACATCGTGTGGGGCAAATATGTGTCCACCACTGCCGGCGTGTCCACCATGGCTACCTACATGGTGCGCGAAGGCCGCGGCGCGGGTAATTACGGCTATGGTTCGGCAGTCGCCTTAATTATCTTCGTGATTTCCTTGGTTATTGCCCTGACCTATCAGCGGTTTGTGCTTAATCGCGATCTGGACGGTGCTGTGACCGAGCAGAAAGCCGCCAAAAAGCGCGCTGCAAAACGCACAAAGCAGAACTGTCAGGCCGTTGCAAGTGAGGTGAAGTAATGACTAGTGTGAATATTGCAAGCCGTAAGGCAGCAAACAAATACACCGCGAAAGATGGGTACCGCTTGTCGTCCAAGACACCGTGGGGCAACCCGATCGTCTACTTCTTCTCTCTGATTTTGGTGGCCATCTGCGTCACCCCAGTGCTCTACATCATCTTCGGTGGTTTCCGCACCAACTCGCAGATCACCAATCACCCGTCCGGGCTGCCGAATCCTTGGGTTCCTGACAATTACAAGGCTGTATTCACCAGCGATGTCTTCTGGACAGAGCTGGGCAATTCTACCATCGTCGGTATTGCAACCATGGTTGGCGTGGTCGTGTTGGGCATCATGGTGAGCTTTGTCATCGCCCGCTACAAGTTCCGCTATGCGCCGGTCATGTACGCGCTGTTCTCCGCAGGACTGATGTTCCCGATGACCGTCGGCATCACGCCGCTGTATCTACTTATCCGCAACCTTGGCCTGTCTAATTCGCTGCTTGGTCTGATTCTGCCGCAGATTGCTTTCGGCTTGCCGCAGACCATCATCATTTTGGTGCCGTTCCTTCAGTCCATCCCAGATGAACTTGAAGAGGCTTGCCTGCTTGATGGTTGCTCCCGACTCGGCTTCTTCTGGCGTATGGCCATTCCGTTGTCCATGCCGGGTGTGGCCACTACAGGCATCCTCACCTTTGTGGGAAGCTGGAACGCCTACATGCTGCCTCTGTTCGTGCTGAGCAGCGAAAGTAAATACACCCTGCCTCTCGGCGTGCAGATGTTCAGCTCTGAGCATTCCGTCGATACCGCGCAGGTGTTGGCTTTCACTTCGTTGGCCATGCTCCCTGCTTTGATCTGTTTCACGATTTTCCAGAAGAAGATCGTCGGTGGCCTGACCGGTGCAGTCAAGGGCTGAGCGGAAAGGAACAAGGCAATCATGAAGATTTCCAATCCCGTACTCACCGGCTTCCATGCTGACCCCTCGATGATTCGTGTGGAAGACACCTACTACATCGCCAATTCCACCTTCGACTGGTTTCCCGGTGTGAGGTTGCATGAATCCAAGGATCTGGTGCACTGGAACACGCTGCCGAGCCCGCTGAGCCGTGTCAGCCAGCTCGACATGCGGGGCAATCCCTCCTCCGGCGGCATCTGGGCGCCCGACCTGAGCTATGCCGACGGCAAGTTCTGGCTCGTCTACACTGACGTGAAAATCACCGAAGGTGCGTTCAAGGATTGCGTCAACTACTTGGTGACATCCGCCGACATCCGTGGCCCTTGGAGCGACCCCATCCGCATCAACGGCGTGGGGTTCGACTCCAGTTTGTTCCACGACGATGACGGCCGCAAGTATCTGGTGCAGCAGACTTGGGATTTCCGTGAATATCACCACGCGTTCAACGGCATCACGCTCACTGAGTTCGATACCGCCACCATGCGGCTCAAGCCCGAAACCGCCCGCACTCTCTGGGATGGCACCGCGGTGAAATTGGTGGAAGGCCCGCATCTGTACAAGAAGGATGGCTGGTATTACCTGTTCGCCGCCGAAGGTGGCACTATGTATGAGCACCAAGAATCCGTGGCTCGCTCGAAGACGCTTGACGAGCGCTCTTTCGAGGTCATGCCGAATAATCCGTTCATCGGCAACTACGACACCCCAGATTTCTATCTGCAAAAGCAGGGGCATGGTGCCCTTGTGGACACGCCTTCGGGTGAGTGGTATTACGCAAGCCTGTGCGCGCGTCCGTGGCATCATGACACCGAGCCCGTGCATGGCGTGCGCGGCTGGTGTCCGCTCGGCCGTGAGACATCCATCCAGAAAGTCGAATGGGACGAAGATGGATGGCCGCGTGTGGTCGGTGGTCGTAGCGGCCAGCGTTACGTGGAAGCTCCGAAGGATGCCATCGAAACCGTGTCTCCTGAAAGCTGCGACGAGCATGATGAGTTTGAATTCGATACGCTCGGCGTCAACTGGAACACCCCGCGCGTTCCGTTTACCGAAGCCATGGGCTCGGTGGGCGGCGGCAAACTCACCTTACGCGGTCAGGGCTCGCTGTGCAATCCATTCGAGCTGTCTCTGGT
>CAVFKU010000003.1:32135-44481 GCA_963623245.1 Parabacteroides merdae | reverse complement strand
CTTATGAGCATGAGCATAGTTGACAGTGTGTTCAACCGCCCGCTTCTGCTCATCGCGGAGTTTATATTCGATCACCTCAGGCATGTCGTCGATGACGCCGTGATTCTCACGGAAGTCATAGAAGTGATGCTTGGCGGGAGCGGGCTCGATCTCAAACCACTCGGTGTCCGGCTCGCATGTCACGTCAAGCTTCTTCAGGTAGCCGTGGAAATCGGTGTCTCGGAACGTCTCACCGGTGTCCTCGTAGGTCGCGTTGCCGTGCCAGTGGATGAGGTATTGAATATTGGCGGTGTGGGTCTGCTGTTTGACGCGCGTCTCCACGTCTTGCTCGGTGTAGCCAATCTTGATCCATCCGTCGTGGCGTGCGATTTCTGGCGTGGTGTAGGCGTAGACCTGTGGTAGAGCGGGACGAGCGGTCTTGACTTTGCCTGTGATGTCTGTGAAGGGCATATCAGTTCATCTCCTTCACGTGCGACTCAATGAACTCGATCTCAGTGTCGTCAAGATCGTACTTGGCATAGAGTTGCTTGTCGATATCGGCCACAGACTGCGACCAGTCGATGTCGGATTCGGGCGTGAAGTCTTGGAGGGGGACATACGCCCACTTCTCAGGTGGGTTATGTTGAGTTGCCTTAAGAACCCCAAGCATGCAGCGCGCAAATTTGGTCTTTATATATTTGATAGCTCCTTCAGCCTCGGCCTCCGTATCAAAACAGCCGATGCTAATAAATGACTCAGTATGCCCAATTAAGGGCTGCCCAATTAAGGGCTGCCCAATTAAGGGCGTAGACAGGACTTCACCCAATGCGCCGCTGCCATTTGCAGCCGGTACAAACACTTTCCATTTACCAAGGTTTTCCGGCTGATTGACATATTCGGCTCTGATGTACTTTGTAACGCGTTGATTGTTTTCGCGGCCCAGGATTTGCACGTACTCATGTCCATCGCACGGTTCAATACTAAAGAAAATCATAGGGAGTCTGTCGAAAATGTTAGTCGACATATCATATGGGTGTCCATCGCTTAGCGAATTGATGGCGTCGGGATAGTCCTCGTGCATCTTGTCGGTAAGTCTATAGGCCGTTCGGGTTATAACGATTTGCGAAAAGGGACTGAAGTCTTGGCGCGCAAGCACCTTCTTTAACAGCGAATTTAGTTGTGCATAAGCTGTGAACACTCCGATTTTGCCAAAATCGCGCTTAAGGTCACGCAGGGTAACGGCAACACCGCCTTTTACATCAACATTGCTGAAAAGTTTCGAGCTATCTGCCTCGTAGCTGAGCACCTTAAAGTGTGGGTCATCAAGCATTTTGTGGTTCCAAGCTTTAGGAGTCGCACCGGCGTTGAACAAGAAACGCGCCGGATGAACGAGCTCAACAACTTCGCCAACCTCATATGCGCTTTCCATAAAAGCTGGGTAAATTGGAGCGGCGCTATTTTTGTTGTCGCCCTGGACCTGCTCCTGATACGGCGGGTTGCCGATTACCGCGTAAAAGCCTTTACTCTCTCTCTCTCTCTCTCGGGTTCATGGTGTTTGCCTTGCCTTTCAGTGATGCGAACTTAAACGGTTCGTTGATCTGCCAATTGTAAATAACGCAGAGAGGGGCCGTCTCTTTGGGCTTCTGTGCTTCCAATTCTTCCAATGTTGGCTCATCTAAAAAATCAAACAAGCTCGCCTGTGCAGCCTCGTGCTGCGGCTCTTTATTATCAAACAGTGTTGAGCACACCACCACGCCCATCGTGTTGGTGGGCACCGCGTCCGTAAGACCATTCATCTGCCACAGGTTCCATGCGATCACTTGTGCTGCACCATTAAGCTCATCCTCACTCGGTGCTTCGCCCCAGCGTTCGCGCAGGTGTTCTGCGAATGTTTCAAGCACATTGACGCGTGCAATCAGCAAATTGTCACCCTGATATTCATAGCCGTAAGCGGCCTTAAGTGCCGTGAGTGCCCACTTCACCCACTCCTTGCGCGTTCTCGTCTTCTCGGAAACGACACGCAGCTTGCGGTCTAGAAATCCGATTCGTTCACTCACGGGCATGGTCTTGCCAGTTACGGTGTCATAGCGAGAGCAGATGAACGGTGCTTCGCCGCACGTGATTTCGAGGCGAGTGGAGGCAACATAGGCTTGCCAATCGTGCCCTTTGGTTTTTGGGAACGCAATGGGCTCAGGGTTTGCCGTCCAGATTTTCTCCCCGCGCTCGTTTTCAGTTTGCATGTTGAACACATCACGCCGCCCAAACCATGCCTCATCAAGGTCGTTATTCATCTGGTTCACCAGCCATGCAGGCGTGAACACCTCGGCACGACTTTTAGTGCGCTGGCTTTGCTGCTCAGCTTCTTTGGCAATGCGCGGCTTGATAACTCCTGAGGCAAGCCCCGTTATCTTACCAACGGTGATTTCGTCCGCGCTTGTATATCCGTCTCCCAGCGCCTCATATTCGCTGTCTGCCCAAATGATGTTGTTACCCGTGGTGTAATCACGCAGCAGTGTCTGCAAAATGTCAGTGGGGTAGCGCCGCTCAAACCCTTCGATGAAACCGCTGCCAGCTATGCAGCCGTCGCCATCGAACATGGGGCTATCTCCTCTATTTCGCGTTATCTTCGTCACAAAAACAGCCAAACCCTATGAATTATACGACAAACACAAGCATCCTACATTATGTTGATGCAGGTTTGTAATTGAGCTTCCATCATGGTACGTGATGCCGCCCAACTGCTAAACTGTGAAATCAGCTCAGTCGTGGTGCGGGAAGATATAAGGGGAGATATGGAATGTGATGAGGTTCGGGGGCAGTTCCCGATTTTGGGGCAGCGGGTGCACAGCAAGCCGCTGGTGTATTTGGATTCGGCGGCGACCGCGCAGAAGCCGCAGTGCGTGATTGACGCGGAAAGCGAGCTTTATCGCACCATCAACGCCGGTGTGCACCGCGGGGCGCATGAGTTGGCGGCGAGAAGCACCGAAGCGTTTGAGCTGGCACGCGCCAAGGTTGCCAAGCTCGTCGGCGCGAATGTTCAGGAGGGCGGCGAGGAGCTGGTGGTGAGTGCCGGGGCCACCGCGAGCCTGAACCTGTTGGCAACCGCATTTACCAATGCGAGCCTTGGGTGCGGGTCAGAACGCGGGTCAGCGGCGGCGAAGCGCTTTGCGTTGAAGCCCGGCGACGAGATTGTGGTTTCCAAGGCGGAACATCATTCGGTGTTACTGCCGTTTCAGGAACTTGCCGCCCGCACTGGTGCCACATTCAAGTGGCTTGACTTGACTGAAGAAGGGCGTGTGTGCACCGACAACCTTGATGAGGTGATTTGCGAGCGCACGAAAATGGTCGCTCTCACGCACGTGGGCAATGTCACCGGCGCCATCACCGATATTGCGCCGATCATCCGCCGCGCCCATGAGATGGGTGCCCTGTTCGTATTGGATGCTTGCCAGTCGGTGCCGCATCTGAACATCGACTTGCATGCGCTTGATGTCGATTTCGCGGCATTCAGCGCCCATAAGATGTACGGCCCCACCGGCGTCGGGTTCCTCTATGGCAAGCGCGAGCTGTTGGAGGCACTGCCGCCCGCGAGCTTCGGTGGTTCGATGGTGGAACTGGCTTGGATGGATCAGCCCGCGCAATACATGATGCCTCCGGCCAGATTCGAGGCGGGAACCCAACCCGTCGCGCAGGTGGTGGCCGCCGGTGTGGCCGCCGAGTGGATGATGAATATCGGTCTTGATGCCATTGAGGCACATGAGCGCGAGCTGACCGCGCAATTGTTGAAGATTGGCGATATTGAAGGCATTCGCATCTTAGGCCCATGCGAGAATGTGAATCGTATCGGCACTGTGGCGTTCGACGTGGCGGGCGTGCACCCGCATGATGTGGGCCAGTTCATCGACGCGCAGGGCATTGCGATTCGCGTGGGACATCATTGCGCCCAGCCGGTGCACCGGCACTTTGGCCTGTATGCCTCCAATCGCGCCTCGTTGGGCGTGTATAACACCGTTGAAGATGTGCAGGCCTTGGTTGAAACCTTGGGCAAGGTGCGCGGTTTCTTCGGTGCATAAATCGCTATTGCTGAGTGGTGAGGAGGAATTGGTATGGAAATGACAGACGACTTCGAGCAGATGTATCAGGAGGTGATTCTTGAGGCGTCGAAGCACCCGCACGGCAAGGAATCATTTGCGGCTGATCTGGCTCAGGAGGGGTCGGCCATGCTAGTGTCGGCGAACAGCATAGTGCGCGCCTCCCATGAATATTGCACGCCCGGCGAATCCCACCAGTTCAATCCCACGTGCGGAGACGAGGCGACGGTGCATGTCGAAGTGTCG
The DNA here is from genome assembly GCA_963623245.1 of Parabacteroides merdae. GTDB lineage: Bacteria > Actinomycetota > Actinomycetes > Actinomycetales > Bifidobacteriaceae > Bifidobacterium. The sequence goes on along the minus strand of CAVFKU010000003.1, from coordinate 40,165 downwards.
GACGCCAAGCCGCATACCATTGAGCGCTTAGTGTGGGACGGGCATGGCTGTTCCATCTCCCAAGCCAGTCTGTCGATCATGGTCGATCTGGTTGAAAACAAAACCGTGGATGAGGCTATGGCTCTGGAACAGCTGTTCCATAAGCTCATGGAATCGCGTGGCAAAGGCCTCGATGACGAAGCGAGTGAGGATATGCTCGAGGACGCCATCGTGTTCCAAGGCGCGTCGAAATACCCGATGCGAATCAAATGCGCCCTGCTGGGCTGGGAAGGCATGAAAGACGCCCTCGCCAAGGCGCTGACGGCGAAAACCCAGTGACAACGCCAGCATCTTCGCGTAGAGTGTCCAACAGGAAATGTGAAACAAGCAGGGGAGTGAAAACAATGAGCGAAAACTTGGTGCCCGAGCCACAACCTTCCGTGTTCGACGCTGTCAACGGCGTGTTGGGCGACGAGGAATCTGCCCGTCGCATGATGTTGAACCCCGCGTTGGCCAAAACCATGTCCGGCGAGCAAGGCGAAGAAGGCTCTGAAAACGCTACTGGAAACACTTCCTGCGGTTGTGGCGGGCATGGCGATGGGGGCTGCTGCCAAGATGAAGATGACACTATTGCGCTGAAGTTCGTCGATGAGATTGGCCGAGCCACGGCCACCGACGTGCGCGAAGCCATGCATCAGGTCATTGACCCAGAATTAGGCGTTGATGTAATTGACCTTGGTTTGGTGTACGGCATTGAGATTGACGAGCTGGGTCGCGCCATCATCACGATGACCCTCACCACACCGGCTTGCCCGCTCACCGATCTGATCGAAGACGAATGCGCCACGACGTTGGCTGGGCTGGTCGAGGAATTCCGTATCGACTGGACGTGGCAGCCGCGTTGGACGACAGACAAGATCACCCCAGAGGGGTGCGATCAGCTCGCCGCTCTCGGTTTCAATTTCGACAACCTGCCCAAGTATTAATGCAGACCGCATGCAACGTCCCTGCGCGCATGAACCGCGCAGGGACGTTGCAATTCAACTCAAAATTAGTCGGAAACAATAGTGCCTTTGGGTACTACGGTGATGCCGTCTGGGGTGACGGTGAACCCGCGAGCGAGATCGTGCTCAGTGTCGATACCAACGGTGGAGTTCTCTGTTAGAACAACATTCTTGTCGATAATCGCCTTGTATACGCGAGCGCGACGGTCAATTACCACGCCGTCGAACAGAATCGAATCAACGACCTGCGACCATGAGTGGATGCGTACGTTTGGCGACAGCACAGAATGGTGCACTTCGCCGCCGGAAACAATAACGCCCGGCGACACTATCGAATCGGTGGCATGCCCCAAGCGGTCGCGGCCAGCGTGCACGAACTTGGCCGGCGGCAGCGTGCCAGAATCCGTATAAATCGGCCACGCTTGGTTGTACAGGTTGAACTCGGGCACATAGGCGATCAAATCCATATGCGCGTCATAGAACTGTTTGAGTGTGCCCACATCGCGCCAATACGCGTGATCGGTTTCTGTGGCTCCGGGAATTTCGTTCGTGTTGAAATCGTAGACACCAGCTTCGCCTCGGGAGGCGAAATACGGGGCGATATCGCCGCCCATATCATGCTTAGTGCTCTCACTCTTAGCATCCTTGCTTAGCGCGTCAAACAGCGCGTCGGTGTTGGCCACATAATTGCCCATTGAAGCCAAGAAACTGTTCGGATCGTCAGGCAGCCCTGCGCACGTATCTGGCTTTTCTAAGAAAGTTTTGATTTGGTTGGGATGCTCAGGGTCTACATCAATAACACCGAACTGGTTCGATTCGGCGATCGGCTGACGGATACCCGCCACGGTAAACTCCGCTCCGGATTCGATATGCTGCTCAACCATCTGAGCAAAGTCCATGCGGTAGACGTGGTCAGCACCCACGATCACCACGATGTCGGGCTGCACATCCTCAATGATGTTGATGGTCTGATAAATAGCATCAGCAGAGCCTAAATACCAATGCTTGCCTAGTCGCTGCTGTGCGGGCACAGGGGAGACGTAGTTGCCCAGCAGGGACGAGAATCGCCACATTTGCGAGATGTGACGATCCAGCGAATGTGATTTGTACTGGGTGAGCACGATGATGTGGCGGTAATCAGAATTCACCAGATTTGATAGCGGAAAATCAATGAGACGGAACACGCCGCCGAATGGAACTGCTGGCTTGGCTCGGTCGCGGGTTAATGGCATCAGACGAGTGCCTTCGCCGCCTGCCAGCACGATAGACAGAATCTTCTGCTTGTTCTTTGCCATGATGACGTTGCTCCTCTCATGAACAGTGCCGACGCACTAACGCACAGCGCTGTGGTTTGGCCGGGCTTCGTTGCCGCGAACCTGTACCTCCCATAATTGCACAAAAACTACGACACGCAAGCACCGATGTCCATCAATGCCATAAGTTCACCAAGACGCCTCCTATTCGTCACTCAGAGCGCGTGTCGCATAGAAGGCGACAGCACTGGAGGCAGCCACATTAAGACTGTCCACGCCGTGGGACATGGGAATTTTTACCGTTAGGTCGGCTCGCGCAATGGTGTGAGAGCTTAGCCCCTCGCCTTCAGTGCCGAAAATAAGAGCAATCGTATTGATATGGTTCGCCTCAGTTGAAGAACAGTTCAGGCGCCTAGTTAATTCATCCAAACTGATGGAATCGTCTTCGAGTGCCATAGCGACGGTGGTGAATCCTAAGGACTTCAGCTCATCAATGCCTTTGAATGGCCAATACTGTTTATCTTCACCGCCAATGCGCGTCCAAGGAATCTGGAAGACCGTGCCCATCGACACGCGGGCGGCGCGGCGATACAGCGGGTCGCCGCATGACGGGGTGACCAACACCGCATCAACATTCAGCGCTGCCGCCGAGCGTATCAGCGCGCCCACATTGGTGTGGTCGACGATGTTCTCCATCACGGCCACGCGTCTAGCATTCCGGCACACCTCGGCCACCGACGGCAACGGCCAGCGGCGCATGGCACTTAAGGCGCCGCGATGTAAATGGTAGCCGGTCAGGCGCTTGAGCTGGTCGGCGGAAGCGACATACACGGGAATGTTCAGCCCCCATTGCGCGTCGATACGTGCGAACATGTCGGCCATGCCATCAATCCATGCTTCCTCCACCAGCAGGGAAATAGGTTCGCGCCCAGCGGCTAATGCGCGGTCAATCACTTTCGGTGATTCTGCAATAAAGAGCCCCTTGGCAGGCTCCAGCCGATTGCGCAGTTGCATCTCTGTCAAGTTCACATATGCAGCCACGCGCTCGTCGTCAATAGAGGGCAGGGGGATGAACTGCATATAGGAACCTCCTTGATGCGCGTGTAATCACATACAACAAAACCCCTTGTTTCCAAGGGGTTTTGGCTTGTGCCCGAGACGGGACTTGAACCCGTACGGTCGTATAAATAACCACTAGCACCTCAAGCTAGCGCGTCTACCATTCCGCCACCCGGGCAGGTCGCTTGTTGGCAACGTTCGCTAGCTTACCACCTGCCCCGCCCGCACACCACGCGCGTGTCGCGTGCTGTGGTTACGCAAGGCTTGATAGCCTAGCAGTCATGACCAACGCCTTGTTTCTGCTTAATCCAGACCGTGACGACATGCCGGTGAACTGTGATGAAATCAATACCGGATGGAAGCTTACTTTGCCACCTGAAGTTACTCGTCACGCTATTCAATCGATGCGCTTGAAGGATGGCGACGAGCTGCAACTGTCCGACGGCAAGGGCTTACGGTTAAAGGCCGTACTCGCCGATGCAAGCAATGGCATTGCTGAAGTGCGCGAGTTTGTGCGCGAACCACAGCCCATCACCCGTCTTGCGCTCGTGCAAGCGTTGGCGAAAAACGGGCATGACGAGCAGGCTATTGATACGGCCACACAAATCGGCGTAGATATGGTGGTTCCTTGGCAAGCCAATCGTTGCATTGCCAAATGGAAGGAAGGGCGCACTGAGAACAAGTGGCGCACAACGCTTGAAGCGGCCACCGAGCAGTCTCGTCGCGCGTGGGTGCCGCAGCTGGCCGACTGTGCTACGAGCAAGCAGATTGTTTCGCTTATTTTGCGTGCGAATGTGCATGGGGACATGGTGATTGTGTTGCATCAGGATGCCACCGACACGTGGGATTCTCTCGAGCGGAAAGTGGGTGAGCTTGCAGACCGATGCTTGAAAGACGGCAAACCGCGCAGTGTATATGTGGTGGTTGGGCCTGAAGGCGGAATTAGTGAGGAAGAAGTGGAAAGCTTCGTTAAGGCTGGTGCGATGAGTGTGGTGTTGGGGAGCAATATTCTTAGGGCTTCGACAGCGGGGTCGGTGGCCTTGTCACTGCTGTGTCGCGCATTGGGGCGATATGCATAAGTGTTTCGCGGGGAATTGTGCGCTGCTGCAAGTGATTGAAGAAGCGCTTACCGTCGCGGTGACGCAATAGCATAGAGCAGTGGTGATACGAGATAAGGAGCACACCATGAGCAATGCGGATGACTGCCTGTTTTGCAAGATTGTGGCCGGCGATATCCCTAGCACTAAGGTTTACGAAGACGAGACGACTTATGCTTTCAATGACATCAACCCGAAATCGAAGGTTCATGTGCTTGTCGTGCCGAAGCATCATGCCGAAAACGTCGCTCAATTAGCTGCAAGCAGCCCTGCAGAGCTCGCGCATATTGTCGAAGTCGCTCAACATATCGCCGACGAAGCATTCCATGGTGAGTATCGTCTCGTGTTTAATACTGGCCGCGACGCTGGGCAAACGGTATTTCATGTCCATGCGCATGTGATGACCGGCGAAGTGCTTGACGAATAGACGAAAGGCATCTGTGGCGAGTACAACGCGCATCATCAGCATTCCAGATGAACTTGACCCAGTGGCCGTGTTTGGGCCGGTCGACGAGGTTATCCGTGAGATCGAACGCGCTTTTCCTGAGCTTGCGATCAGCGTTCGCGGCAACCGCGTGAACATCACCTCGCGTTCCAAGCAAACCGAATCTGACGCAGCGAAGGCTCAGAATTTACTGGAAATTATTATCGAAGCTGCCCATAGTGCACCGATAGATGCTGACACTGTGCGCCGACTCATTGAGCAGGATGTGCTCAGCAATCGCGTTCGCGCAATCCACCCTGGGCACGGGCGGACAGTAGAACAGCTCAAGCGTTTTGACGCTTCGCGACATACCGCTCACCAAGAGGGGCGTCGAGACAGCAACAAGCCTTCAGTCCCCGGCGTTATCACCTATGCAGCCGGCAACCCCGTGAGGCCGAAAACCGCGGGGCAGACTGCCTATGTTGCTGCCGTCGAATCACACACCATCACTTTCGGCATCGGGCCGGCTGGCACCGGCAAGACATATTTAGCCGTAGCCAAAGCGGTGCGTGCATTCGCGGACGGAAAAGTGCGCCGCATTATTCTCACTCGACCTGCTGTGGAAGCGGGGGAGAGCTTGGGCTTTCTGCCCGGCACGTTGAATGAGAAGGTTGACCCTTACCTGCGTCCGCTCTATGACGCGCTGTCAGACATGCTTGGCACAGATCAGCTCAAACGGTATATGGACGACGGCACTATCGAAGTGGCCCCGCTGGCGTATATGCGAGGCCGCACGTTGAACGATGCTTTCGTCATTCTTGATGAGGCGCAGAATACCACTGAACAGCAGATGAAGATGTTTTTGACGCGCTTGGGGTTCAACACAACGATGGTGATTACTGGCGACATCACCCAAGTGGATCTTGCAGTGCCGCGTTCGGGGCTGGCCACCATCGAACATATTCTTGGTGATATCGACGATATCGCCTTCGTGCATCTGAAAACCGAGGATGTGGTGCGTCACCGTCTGGTTGGGCGCATCGTCGCCGCATACAACCAATATGATGGAATGGACGGCGACCACCGACGTATGTCCCATGAAGACACGCGTACGAATCGAAAAGAGGACGAATTCAATGAGCGTTGATGTCTCCAATGAAACTGTGTGGACGATTGACCTCAAAGCGTTCTCCGATTTGGGTATCTGGGTGCTCGACCAAATGCGAGTAAGCACTCAATCCGATTTGACAATTCTGTTCGTCGATCCTGAGCCGATAGCTGAAATGCACATGCATTGGATGAATCTTGAGGGGCCGACTGATGTGATGAGTTTCCCGATGGACGAATTGCGTCCAGGGGACAGTAAAACTGTATCGGAAGGCGTGTTGGGGGATATTGTGATCTGCCCTTGGGTTGCAGCGCAACAGGCCGCTGCGGCAGGGCATGGCGTCTTGCAGGAGATGCTGCTGCTCACCATCCATGGCATTCTGCATTTGCTTGGCTACGATCATGTTGATGCCGAGCAGGAACGGCAGATGTTCGCACTGCAACGCCAGCTCTTGCTCACGTTCTTCGCAGTGCGTCAAGACTTCGGCCAACCAGTTACGTTGCCCGCCGGCAGTGTTGACGAGCTGGCAGCGTATGATGCAACGCATAATTCCGGCACGTTTCGGTAATGTGCTGTGAAGAAAGGGAATTCAAGAACAACCGATGGACTATCACCAATCGACTTTTATTGCGTTAAGTGTGGGGCTGGTGCTGTTTGCGGCACTGCTGGTGTGGCTGTCACTGTCACTTGCTGCTGCAGAGGGTGCAGTAGGGCGAGTGACGCGAGCCAGCTTAAATAATCTCATCCTCGAGGTGCAAACAGACAGCGAGAATACGCAGTTTGCCAACGCAAAGAAAATCGATCGCATTCACCGCGTGCAGAGGCTGATTGCCAACCGATACGCTACTGCTAGCGCATGCGCATTTTTCCGCATTGCCTGCAATGTGCTGGTCGGTACATTAGTAGCATTGCTGGCTGGCTTGTGGGGTGCTTCATGGTGGATTGAGCTTATTGCAGGTGTTGTAGTGGCAATTCTTGCCGCTGTGGTTAGCGTGCTGATGCGCCCACGCGCAGCAGGCGTGATTAAACCGACAGACATCATGGTTAAGCACGCCAAACTGGTGGGGTTTGTTGTTGCGCTCACCCCATTCGCTCGAGTAAGGGACGGCAAAGAGCTACACCGTCGTCGCGACTTGAATTTGTCCGATGAAGAAGAACTAGAAAAAGTCCAGCTTGAACAGTCCCGTGCCACCATCGACAGAATGGTCGAATCCAATGCGTTCGACCCAGAGGTCTCCGAAATGATGCGCAATGTGCTGATGCTTTCGGAAACACTCACCCGCGAAATTATGGTGCCGCGCACCGATATGATCACTATTGAGAAAACTGACACGCTGAAAAGCATGCTTAAATTGTGTTCCAGATCAGGGTTTTCACGCATTCCTGTCATCGGTGAGGATGTGGACGACTTGGTCGGTGTGGCCTATCTCAAAGATGCGGTGCGTGCCACAGCGTTCAACCCTGCTGCAATAGATCGTGATGTCGCCTCCATCGTGCGCGACCCAATGCTCGTGCCTGAATCCAAGCCGGTGGATGATCTGTTCCATCAGATGCAGCGCTCCCGCCAGCATGTGGCCATCGTCGTTGACGAATATGGCGGTATCGCAGGTCTTGTGACCATCGAAGATACTATTGAGCAGATCGTCGGTGAACTGGAAGACGAGCATGACCGCACTCAACACGCCGAGCCGGAGCGAGTAGGGGAGCGCAAGTGGAGTTTGCCGGCGCGCACGTCGATAACAGACCTTGAAGAACTGTTTGAGATCGACATTGACGAAGACGATGTTGACACGGTGTATGGCTTGCTGACCAAACTGCTCGGGCGCGTGCCGATCGTGGGTGCTTCAGCGGTGACTCGCGGCTTGCGCCTGACGGCAGTTGATTCCGCTGGGCGGCGCAAAAAGGTATCAACTATCGTTGTCGAACCAGCGCATGATGAAGGAATTGACGCACCTGATAAGCCGGATAAGCAGGACGGTGACTATGCTGATGATTCACACGAACACAAGGAGTGACATGGACAACACCTCTAGCCAATCCGTCCAATTCGCCCAATCCGTTGTGACAGATGAGCCGTATCGTTCCGGATTCGTGGCGGTTGTCGGC
>CAVFKU010000003.1:0-32125 GCA_963623245.1 Parabacteroides merdae | reverse complement strand
AGGCCAAATGTGGGCAAGTCTACTTTGGTTAATGCGCTTGTCGGCACGCAGATTGCCATCGCCTCATCCAGACCCGAGACCACACGCAAGGCAATTCGAGGCGTGTTGACTACCGACACTGCTCAGCTGGTACTGGTTGACACCCCCGGCATCCACCGCCCGCGCACCCTGCTCGGCCAGCGCCTCAATGACATTGTTGACGACTCCCTGTCTGATGTGGATGTAGTGGCTTTCCTATTGCCAGGCGATCAACAAATAGGACCAGGTGACAAGCGTATTCTGTCGCGCCTGCGCTCGAATTTCGCAACGAAGCGCGAGGACGGCACCTTCAAATGGAGAGTGCCGCTGATTGCCATCGTCACCAAAATCGACGAACTGTCGCATGACCAGCTCATCAATAAACTTATTGAAGTCAACGAGTTCGCCGATTTCGCGGATATTGTGCCCGTCAGTGCCCTGAAACATGACAATCTAGCCGAAGTGCGCGCGGTGCTCATCGACCACACTCCCGAAGGTCCGCAGATGTATCCTGCTGAGCAGGTCAGCGAAGAACGCCCTGAAGACACCATTGCAGAACTAATTCGCGGCACCTTCCTTGAACAGCTGAACGACGAGCTGCCACATTCGCTGGCCGTAGTGGTCGATTCCATCGACTATCCGCAAGACAACGAAACCGGCGAAGTCTACGACGGCAAGGCGCAAGTGAATGTGTCGATCTATGTGGAACGCGATTCGCAAAAGCCCATCATCATCGGCAAGGGCGCGTCGAATCTCACCGCGGTTAAGAAGAAGCTGCGCACGCCTATCAATCGCATTGTTGGTTGCAAGGCGCGTTTAGATCTGCATGTGAAGGTTGCCAAGGGGTGGCAGTCGGATCCTAAGCAGTTGGAGCGACTGGGGTTCTAGCGGATTATAATCCTGCGTCAGCCATGGAGATATAGCCGGTGTCAATCAGTGTGGTTTTGAGGTTCGAAGCGCTTACGGCGAGCAGATTCTCGTGGATAATACGCACCTTGCCAGTAATGCCGTCGACACTGCCTTTGGAAATATAATCGATGTTTTCTAGGCTTTCGTCGCGGTTTATGTGCAACACTGTTTCAGCGATATCGTTTGCCAAAGCCTCGCGGTCTTCCAAGCCTGTCATCCATTGCTTACCATTGACCAGCTGCGGCAAGTTGTCCACATAAGCACCAAAGCCGGTGACAATAGGCCAACGATTGTTGCGATCGGTAGTGGACGAGGAAGGTGTGTCATCATCTGCAAACTGCGCCGGATCAGGCACGGCCTGGCGCTTGAGATCCTTATTGCCGACAATATTGCCAAGAATCCCTGAAATAGTGATGGAAGGGTTAATGTCTGCTGCTGACCCACTATATCCAAGATTTGCCAGCTGTTCAGTAACTTGCGTTGCAGACACATCATTCATTGCAATAATGCCGTCAATGCGTGTACACACCCATCCTTCTTCGGTTTTTTTCACTGGTAAGCGCTGTTCAATAACTTGCGAGACCTGAATGTCTTCGTCAGTGTTGAACGCCACCTCAGTCCAATCGTCCTCAGCAGAATCGCCAGTAAGCATGCTGGAAGGGCTGTACACTTTTCCTTGCGCATAATATGGTTGCAACACCTTCCAAATGCCTTTGAACGCTTCTTTGGCAAATTGTTTACCTAAGTCCATATCGCTGTCGGATAAAGCCGAAGAATAAGGAATTAGTACTTCAATAGCTTTGGGGTTGCTAGAGCTTGCTGTTTCCAAGTCCAGTTTGGAAACCAGCATGTTCGCTTGCAATTGGCCTATTTGCTCTGGTGTGGAGCATCGCACGAATACATTAGGAGTAAATCCTTGAATGGTATTAGCGATGAGTATCACATGGATACCTGATTGTTTGGCGAGTTGCAGCGCTGAACGCAAACGGGCTTCGGCTTTCTCGTCACCTTCAGCTTGGTTGCTTTCAGCCTGCTTGCTGTCGTCGCTGCCGGTGGCTGTTGTGTCAGTATTTGCTTGTTCGCTCTCGTCTTGATTATCGTTGTCACTTTGCGGTTGAGTAACATAATCGCCATACTGCTTCAACGATGCGTTTGCAGTGACAGCAGGTGCGATAATAAGTGTTGTTTCTACAGCGCTGGCCTTCGCATCCGAAGTGTGGTCAACTACCCAATCTTGTACACTGTGGCTTTGCTTATCAAGACTATCTGAGGTAAACGTCTTAATATTGGCACTTTTCATGCCGTTGGTCTTTAAGGCTGAAACAATACTCGGCGTCAGTTTTGCCCATGTGTTTAAGGGGACGCGTTGTGACACGGTGATGCCGTCCGATGGCATGAACAGTACTGCCGAGCCTGTGCTGGTGTTGGATTGCGATGTGGTGTCAGCATCGGTGTTGGTTGAAGAAATAGTGGAAAACGGGGAACATGCTCCCATCGACAGCAGCACCATTGCAATCACCGTTAGTGCTGCAGCCAATCGTGTTATAGCCGATCGTGTCATGATGGGTTTGCGAACCATGAAATCCCCGATCCTTCCTTGCGAACAATTCGCCCTGCCTGATTGTAATAGGCAGTGTTCCCGAAGACTGGTCAGGCAATCTGTGTCGACAATGAAAAGAGGGGCGATCCTTTTTGGGAAAGCCCCCCTTTTGACTATTCAGCAAGCGCTTTGGCGAGGTTGTCGTCCAGAGCCGTCATGAAGCTCTCGGTATCAAGCCACGGCTGATCGGGGCCGATGAGCATGGCAAGATCCTTGGTCATCTGCCCGCCTTCGACGGTATTGACGATCACCTTCTCCAAGGTTTCGGCGAAATACTTCACTTCGGGGGTGTTGTCCAACTCCGCGCGGTGCTTGAGGCCGCCCGTCCAGGCGAAAATCGAGGCAATCGGGTTGGTAGAGGTCTTCTCGCCGGCTTGCCAGCGGCGGTAGTGACGGGTCACGGTGCCATGCGCGGCCTCAGCCTCGACGGTCTGGCCGTCTGGGGTCATCAGCACGGAGGTCATCAGACCCAGCGAGCCGAAGCCCTGCGCCACTGAATCTGATTGCACGTCGCCGTCGTAGTTCTTGCACGCCCAAATGTAACCACCATGCCACTTGAGCGAGCTGGCCACCATGTCGTCGATCAGACGATGCTCGTAAGTCAGGCCGGCAGCGGCGAACTTGTCGTGGTATTCAGTCTCGAACACCTCGGCGAAGATGTCCTTGAACTGGCCGTCATAGGCTTTCAGAATCGTGTTCTTGGTTGACAGATACCCCGGATATCCGCGCATCAGTCCGTAGTTGAAGCATGCGCGCGCGAACCCGCGAATCGAATCATTGACATTGTATTGCACCTGCGCCACGCCGCCGTTCGCGCCATAATCGTAGACCACATGCTCGATGGGTTCGCTGCCGTCCTCAGGGGTAAAGGTGACGGTGAGTTTACCAGCGCTCGGCACCTTGAAATCGGTAGCTTTGTATTGATCGCCGAACGCATGTCGCGCCACCACGATTGGCTTCGTCCACCCAGGCACCAGACGGGGCACGTTGCTCATCACAATAGGTTCGCGGAAGATGGTGCCGCCAAGGATGTTGCGAATCGTGCCGTTGGGTGACTTCCACATCTTTTTTAAGGAGAACTCCTTGACGCGCGCCTCGTCGGGAGTGATGGTGGCGCATTTGACGCCCACATGCTCGCGTTTGATCGCCTCGGCCGCGTCGATAGTCACCTGATCGTCGGTGGCATCGCGGTTTTCTATGCCTAAGTCGTAATAATCGAGGTTCACGTCGAGGTATGGCTTGATGAGTCGGTCTTTAATGTCGTTCCAGATGACGCGGGTCATCTCGTCTCCGTCGAGTTCGACGATGGTGCCTTCGACCTTGATCTTGGACATGGTGCGTTTCTCTTTCAGTGTTGTGTTATGCATGTGTGAACAAATCAACTTGTAGCGTAGCTTTGTAACGTTCGATGTTGCAGGTCGACTATGTGAGATGAGCGAGATGGGCTGTCATATCCGCACACTACGCTGAAGGCCATGTCTCAGGAAATTGAAATAGGTTTGGGCAAGAAGGGCCGTCTGGCTTATTCGTTGGATGATATCGCCATCGTCCCCTCCCGCAGAACGCGCGACCCACAGGACGTGTCGACAAGCTGGCAGATTGATGCCTACGAATTCGATGTGCCGGTAATTGGAGCGCCTATGGATTCAGTGACTAGTCCTGAAACAGCTATTGCAATGGGGAAGATGGGAGCACTTGGAGTGCTCGACCTTGAAGGCGTGTGGACGAGATATGACGACCCTGCCCCTCTGCTTGAGGAAATCGCCCAGCTGCCAGCTGATATTGCCACCGAACGCATTCAGCAGATTTATGCGGAGCCAATCAAACCTGAGCTCATCACCAAGCGCTTGCAGGAGATTCGTCAAGCTGGCGTTACTGTGGCCGGCGCGCTCTCGCCGCAATTGACACAAGAGTTCTATTCCACTGTGCTTGATGCAGGCGTCGACTTGTTTGTGATTCGCGGCACAGTCGTGTCTGCTGAGCATGTGTCCAGCAGCCACGAACCGCTCAATCTTAAGCAGTTCATCTATGACTTGGACGTGCCTGTAATTGTCGGTGGTGTGGCCAACTACACCGCCGCCTTGCATATGATGCGCACAGGGGCGGCGGGCGTGTTGGTTGGCTTCGGTGGCGGCGCTGTCGCTTCCACTCGCAGTACGTTGGGAGTTCAGGCGCCAATGGCCACCGCTATCGCCGATGTGGCTGAAGCTCGTCGTGATTATATGGATGAATCCGGCGGTCGATATGTCGAAGTCATTGCAGACAGCGGTATGGGAGATTCAGGAAGCTTTGTCAAAGCGCTTGCCATGGGTGCTGATGCTGTGATGCTGGGAGCGCCACTCGCACGCGCCACCGAGGCCCCCGGCAAGGGCTTGCATTGGGGCAGCGAGGCACGTCATCAGACCTTGCCGCGCGGTTTCCGTACGAATGTGGGGACAGTCGCATCCCTTGAGCGGATTTTGTTCGGCCCCAGCCATACGGCGGACGGTACCACGAATTTCATCGGAGCATTGCGCCGCACCATGGCCTCAACAGGCTATGTGGATCTGAAGAACTTCCAGCGTTGCAATATGGCCGTCATTCCTTATCCCACCCGATAACAGGGATAGTGTGAGATAGCTCACTGTATCTTTGGGCTTTGTCACTTGAGGCTGGCGTTACACTTGAAATTGGAGCGGCGTGACGACGCGTCGCCGGTATCTATCACCCAAGGAGTGGCAATGACAGCAGTCGAATCTGCACCTACACAAGAAGAACTCAACGCGAAAGCGTGGGAAGGCTTCGCTGGAGGCAACTGGCAGTCGGATGTCGACGTTCGTGACTTCATCCAGAAGAATTACACCCCCTACGAGGGGGACGAATCCTTCCTCGCCGACGCCACAGAGAAAACCAAGCATCTGTGGAAGTATCTGGACGACAACTATCTGGCCGTTGAACGCAAGCAGCGCGTCTATGATGTGGATACGCATATTCCGGCCGATGTTGACGCGTTCCCCGCTGGTTACATCGATTCGCCCGAGCAGGACAATGTGGTTGTCGGCCTGCAGACCGACGAGCCCTGCAAGCGTGCCATGATGCCGAACGGCGGCTGGCGTATGGTTGAACAGGCTATTAAGGAAGCTGGCAAGGAGCCAGATCCTGAGGTGAAGAAGATTTTCACCAAATACCGCAAGACCCACAACGACGGTGTTTTCGGCGTGTATACCAAGCGCATCAAGGTGGCTCGCCACAACAAGATTCTCACCGGCCTGCCGGATGCGTATGGCCGTGGCCGCATCATCGGTGACTATCGCCGTGTGGCGCTGTATGGTGTGAACGCCCTGATTGCTTTCAAGATGCGCGACAAGGATTCCGTGCCTTACCGCAACGATTTCACCGAGCCAGAGATCGAGCACTGGATTCGCTTCCGTGAAGAGCATGACGAGCAGATTAAGGCTTTGAAAAAGCTGATTAACCTCGGCAACGAGTACGGCTTAGATCTGAGTCGTCCAGCACAAACCGCTCAAGAAGCTGTGCAGTGGACTTATATGGGCTACCTTGCCTCCGTCAAGAGCCAGGACGGCGCCGCCATGTCCTTCGGTCGTAACTCCACCTTCTTCGACATCTACTTCGAGCGCGACCTGAAGAACGGCACGCTTGATGAAGCTGGCGCACAGGAGATTATCGACAATCTGGTCATGAAGCTGCGCATCGTACGATTCCTACGCACTCAAGACTACGACGCCATCTTCTCCGGCGATCCCTACTGGGCAACCTGGTCGGATGCTGGCTTCGGCGACGACGGCCGCACACTGGTCACCAAGACCTCGTTCCGTCTGCTCAACACGCTGACCCTTGAACACCTTGGCCCCGGCCCTGAGCCGAACATCACCATCTTCTGGGATCCAAAGCTGCCTGAAGGCTACAAGCGTTTCTGCGCTAAGACCTCCATCGACACCTCCGCCATCCAGTACGAATCCGACAAGGAAATTCGTGGGCACTGGGGTGACGATGCAGCCATTGCGTGCTGTGTGTCCCCAATGCGCGTGGGCAAGCAGATGCAGTTCTTCGCCGCCCGCGTGAACTCTGCCAAGGCGCTGCTGTACGCCATCAACGGCGGCCGTGACGAGATGACAGGCATGCAGGTTATCGACAAGGGCGTGATTGAGCCGATTACCCCCGAAGCTGACGGCACCTTGGATTACGAAAAGGTCAAGGCCAACTACGAGAAGGCTCTCGAATGGCTGTCCGAGACCTACGTGATGGCACTGAACATCATCCACTACATGCACGATAAGTACGCCTACGAGTCCATCGAGATGGCGCTGCATGACAAGGAAGTCTACCGCACCCTCGGTTGCGGCATGTCCGGCCTGTCTATTGCCGCCGATTCACTGTCCGCGTGCAAGTACGCCAAGGTGTACCCGATTTACAACAAGGATGCCAAGAACATGCCCGGCCACGAGGTCGAATATGTTGAAGGCGCTGAAGACGATTTGATCGTCGGCTATCGCACTGAAGGCGAGTTCCCGCTTTACGGCAACGATGATGACCGTGCTGACGACATCGCCAAGTGGGTCGTCTCCACCGTGATGGGTCAGGTCAAGCGTCTTCCTGTTTACCGTGGCGCTGTGCCGACCCAGTCCATCCTGACCATCACTTCCAACGTGGAATATGGCAAGAACACTGGCTCCTTCCCGTCCGGCCATGAGAAGGGCACGCCGTACGCTCCGGGCGCAAACCCAGAGAACGGCATGGATTCTCACGGCATGCTGCCGTCCATGTTCTCTGTCGGCAAGATCGACTACAACGACGCGCTTGACGGCATCTCGCTGACCAACACCATCACTCCTGACGGTCTGGGCCGCGACGAAGGCGAGCGTATCACCAACCTAGTCGGCATTTTGGATGCCGGCAACGGCCATGGCCTGTACCATGCGAACATCAACGTGCTTCGCAAGGAACAGCTCGAAGATGCTGTCGAGCATCCTGAGAACTACCCGCACTTGACGGTGCGCGTCTCCGGCTACGCGGTGAACTTTGTCAAGCTCACCAAGGAGCAGCAGCTTGACGTGATCAGCCGCACGTTCCACCAGGGTGCCGTCGTCGACTAAAAATCGACAGTAGCGCCGTCTGTGCGGTAACGTAAGAGGAAGGGGTGGAGCTTGGCTTCACCCCTTCTTTGATTTCTTCTAAGGAGGTCATATTGGTTGAAACAGCATTCCGCAGCACCACGCGGCACATGCTTCGAGAATCGAAGGAATATGCCTCCCAAACGCTGATGGGTGGCCTGTCTGGTTTTGAGTCGCCGATAGGTCTCGACCGGCGCGATCGCCTGAATGCGCTCAAAACCGGTGATATTGGCTTCGTGCATTCATGGGACATCAACACTTCCGTGGACGGCCCCGGAACGCGCATGACGGTGTTCATGAGCGGTTGCCCCCTGCGCTGCCAGTACTGTCAGAACCCCGACACATGGAAGATGCGTGACGGCCAACCCGTGTATCTGGATGCCATGATTAAGAAGGTCGACCGCTATAAGGAGCTGTTCAAAGCCACCGGCGGCGGCATCACGTTCTCAGGCGGCGAATCGATGATGCAGCCGGCCTTCGTCTCTCGTGTGTTCCATGCCGCCAAGGAGATGGGCGTGCACACCTGCCTTGACACCTCCGGCTTTTTGAACACCAGTTACACCGATGAGATGCTTGATGACATTGATTTGTGTCTTCTGGATGTCAAATCGGGCGACGAGCAGACCTATCACAACGTGACGGGCGGCCTGTTGCAGCCCACAATAGACTTCGGCCAGCGTCTGGCCAAGGCTGGCAAGAAGATTTGGGTGAGATTCGTGCTCGTGCCAGGGCTCACCTCTTCCGAGGAGAACGTCGAGAACGTAGCGCGCATTTGCGAAAGTTTCGGCGAAGCAGTGGAACATATCGACGTACTTGGATTCCATCAGTTAGGCCGCCCGAAGTGGCATGAACTACGTGTTCCATACCCATTAGAACATCAAAAAGGTCCGGACGCCGCAATGAAGAAGCGCGTCGTCGAACAGTTCGAAGCCCACGGTTTTACCGTGTATTAAAGCGCTTGTATACAGCCAGCGCGTTAACGTCAGCGCGTGTTCATATAGTGGGTGCATGGCTACAAATCCCGATATGCAATCTGCTTATATTCCTCTGCCCGACGTATTCGCCAAGCTTGGCCTCGCGTATGACGATGTGCTGCTGCTGCCTAACGAGACGGATGTCATCCCCTCTGAAGTGGACACCACCACGCATCTGACCCGCAAAATCACCATGAAATCTCCAGTGCTGTCTGCTGCAATGGACACAGTCACAGAGGCGGAAATGGCCGTTGCTATGGCACGTAACGGCGGCATCGGCGTGTTGCACCGCAATCTATCTATTGATGATCAGGCTGCTCAGGTTGACGTGGTCAAGCGCTCTGAATCAGGCATGATCACTAATCCGCTGACGGTGAACCCTGATGTCACGCTGGCAGATCTCGACAAACTGTGCGGCAAGTTCCGCATTTCCGGCCTGCCGGTGGTCGACAAGGAGAACAAGCTCGTTGGCATCATCACTAACCGTGATATGCGCTTCATACCTTCCGAAGATTACGACACCCTAAAGGTCAAAGACGTGATGACCAGCGAGAACCTCGTCACTGGGCCCTCCAACATTTCCAAGGAGGACGCCCATCGTCTCCTTGCACAACATAAGGTTGAGAAGCTGCCGTTGGTTGACAATGAAGGGCGCCTGACGGGTCTAATCACCGTCAAGGATTTCGTCAAGACCGAGCAATACCCAGATGCCACCAAGGATGAGCAGGGGCGCTTGCGTGTCGCTGCCGGTGTCGGCTTTCTAGGGGATGCTTACAACCGTGCCTCCGCCTTGATGGAGGCCGGCGTGGATGTTCTGGTGGTTGACACCGCCAATGGTGAGGCGCGCTTGGCGCTTGACATGATTTCCCGCCTGAAGCATGATTCAGCGTTCAATAATGTGCAGATCATCGGCGGTAACGTCGGCACCCGTTCCGGTGCACAAGCCATGATTGATGCCGGTGCGGATGCCGTCAAGGTTGGTATCGGCCCCGGCTCCATCTGTACCACCCGCGTGGTGGCCGGTGTGGGCGTGCCACAGCTGACGGCCGTCTACGATGCCGCCCAAGCGTGTCGCGCTGCGGGGGTGCCCTGTATTGCAGACGGCGGCATTCATTATTCCGGCGACATCGCCAAGGCGTTGGTGGCCGGCGCTTCCGCTGTTATGCTCGGTGGCACGCTCGCTGGTTGCGAAGAGGCTCCGGGTGAGAAAGTCTTGCTGCATGGCAAGCAATACAAGCTCTATCGTGGCATGGGTTCGCTCGGCGCGATGGCTCCGCGTGGTAAGAAGTCCTATTCCAAGGATCGTTACTTCCAAGCCGATGTCACTTCAAGTGACAAGGTTGTGCCGGAGGGCGTCGAGGGCGAAGTGCCCTACCGTGGGCCCCTCAACGCCGTGCTCTATCAGATGCTCGGCGGACTGCATCAGTCGATGTTCTATATCGGCGCGCACAATATCGCCGAGATGCCCGAACGTGGCAAGTTCATCCGCATCACCGACGCAGGCTTGCGCGAATCGCACCCGCACGACATCGTGATGACCGCCGAAGCCCCGAACTACACCGGCTTCCACACCAACTGATTGGTTCCGCGTAACCAAAGGAAAGAGGCAAACGATGGTGGATGCGCATGACGCTGAAACATACACGGCGCAAGGCTCTCGCCTGATTTGGATCGACTGCGAGATGACTGGGCTGGATATTTTCGGTGGCGACGAGCTGGTGGAGGTATCGGTGGTGCCCACCGACTTCGATCTGAACGTGTTGGATGAAGGCGTCGATTACATCATCAAACCAAGCCAGAAAGCCGTTGATCATATGAACGACTTTGTGTGTAACATGCACACTCGTTCCGGCCTCATCAACGAGTGGGAGAACGGCTTGTCCTTGAGTGAGGCGCAAGCCAAAATTGTCGAATATGTCAAACGCTTCACGCCGGATGGCATCAAGCCTTTATTGGCGGGCAACTCTATTGGCTCCGATAAAAAGTTCCTCGACCATTACATGCCCGAACTCATGGCCAATCTGCATTATCGCGTCATTGATGTGAGCACGCTGAAGGAGCTGGCGCGCCGCTGGTACCCTGATGTCTACAACAACCGCCCGCCCAAGAACGGCGGACATCGCGCGCTGGCTGACATCATCGAATCCTTGGATGAATTGCGCTATTATCGCAAGGCATTCATGGCTCCAGCCCCTGGCCCAGATGCCGAACACTCCAAGGCCGTTGCCAGTGATATTGTCGCCACTAGCATACTGAGCAAGTAACTTTTTAATAACTTGTCGGCGGCGAGCCGGTATCGGGGGAGTGGCATGCGGCAAACGGAGGCATTGGCGATTTTAAACGCCGGGGCAAATGTGTTCCTGACGGGTGCACCCGGCGCGGGCAAGACATATGTGTTGAACGAGTTCATCCGTCAAGCTCGCGCGGATGGGGCGAGCGTCGCAGTCACCGCCTCGACAGGCATTGCCGCCACTCATATCAACGGACAGACCATCCACTCATTTAGCGGCATCGGCTTGGCGAATGTGCTGACGGACAGCCTTATCAAAACCATTCGCACGCGCCGCAAGCGCAGGTTGCAAGCCACTGATGTGCTGGTGATTGACGAGGTCTCGATGATGCACGCTTGGTTGTTCGACATGGTTGACCAAGTGTGCCGCAGGGTGCGCCGCGACACGCGACCGTTCGGCGGGTTGCAAGTGGTGCTGTCGGGTGACTTCTTCCAGCTGCCGCCGGTGAGCGTATCGAATCGCAATAACGATGTGATCACACCTTCGCCCGAGTTCGTTGCCTCGCGTGAGCGCTATGCGAGAGCCGGCAAGAACCCAGAAGGCTTCGTCACTGAATCGCTGGTGTGGAACGAGCTTAATTGCGCGATTTGCTATCTGACTGAACAGCACCGTCAAGATGACGGCCAGTTGTTGACTGTACTCACAGATATCCGCGAAGGTGCAGTGGATGATGACGATCGCAATGTTTTGTTGACCCGTCTGGGCAAGATACCTGAACACGGAGAGCAGGCAGTCAATCTGTTTCCTGTGAACAAACAAGCGGATCAGCTCAATGACATGCGCCTGTTTAGCATCAAAGAGGAAGCGCACGAGTTTATCGCCGAATCCTCAGGGCCTGAGAATCTGGTGGAGCGTCTCAAGCGCAATATGCTCGCTCCCGAGCGATTGCATCTCAAGACAGGTGCTGCGGTGATGGCAGTACGCAACGATTCGGATCGCCAGTTTGTCAATGGTTCGCTCGGCACCGTGCGCGGTTTCGTGCCCGAAGCCAAGGGTGGGTGGCCGATAGTCGAGTTCGAGAACGGCAATATTGTCACGATGCGCCCGAACTGTTGGGAGATGATGGATGGCGAAACAGTGTTGGCCTGCGTCAATCAGGTGCCGTTGCGCTGCGCGTGGGCGATTACCATACACAAGTCCCAAGGTATGACACTTGACCGCGCCGTGATGGATTTGCAACGCACGTTCGCACCCGGCATGGGCTATGTGGCACTATCGCGTGTGCAGTCATTGCAGGGCTTGTACCTAACAGGCGTCAACGAGCGCATGTTTCTTGTTTCGCCCGACGCTGTGTTGCTTGACGGTGACCTGCGCGCCTCATCGCAGGCCGCTTGCGTCCGTCTGGCCGACGATGGCGCGATTTCATTCAAGCCCGCGCCACCATCATCCTCCGAAGATGATTTCACTCAAGCTGCATTGTTCTAAAATTCGCACGCACTTGTCGCAAACCATGGGCGCTTGTCGGTTGACATGAATATCTTGGAACGTATGACTTCCAAGACGCTTCGTATGTCCACTTTGTTCCTGCGCACCCTGCGTGAAGACCCTGCCGATGCAGATGTTGATTCAGCCAAACTGTTGCAACGCGCCGGCTACATCCGTAAATCTGCACCCGGCATCTGGACTTGGCTGCCGCTGGGTTTGCGTGTGTTGGACAAAATCGAGGCGATTATCCGCGAGGAAATGAACGGCATCGGCGGCCAGGAAGTGCACTTCCCGGCGCTACTGCCGCGCGAACCCTATGAGGCGACCCACCGTTGGGAGGAATACGGCGACAACATCTTCCGCTTAAAGGATCGACACGACGCCGACTACCTGCTTGCGCCCACCCACGAAGAGGTGTTCACACTGCTGGTCAAGGACATGTATTCCTCATATAAGGATCTGCCTGTCACCCTCTATCAGATTCAGACCAAGTACCGCGATGAGTTCCGTCCGCGCGCCGGTCTCATTCGTGGGCGTGAGTTCATCATGAAAGACGCCTATTCCTTCACCATTGATGAGGAGGGGTTGAAGAAGGCCTATATGGACGAGCGCGGTGCCTATGAGCGCATCTTCCAGCGCTTGGATTTGAAGTACGTGCCCGTATTCGCTATGTCCGGCCCGATGGGTGGTTCCGCTTCCGAGGAATTCTTGGCACCAATGGCGATTGGCGAGGATACATTTGCTCTCGCCCCCTCAGGCAAGGCATGGAACGTCGAGGCGCTGCACACGCCTCACATGCCCGAAGTGGATTGTTCTGCCACGCCGGCGGCCGAGAAACGCTCCACCCCGAACGCCGGCACCATTGAAGAGATGGTCGCGTTCGCCAACGCCAATCACCCACGTTTAGATGGGCGTGATTGGCAGACGAGTGACATCCTGAAGAACGTCGTCGTCGCCGTCAAACATGCCGAGGACGAGAGGCATGACAAGCCGTGGCGCGAATTGGTGGTTGTCGGTGTTCCCGGCGACCGCGTGGTGGATATGAAACGACTTGAGGCTCAGTTCGCTCCAGCTGAAATCGAAGAGGCTAACGAGGATGATTTCAAAGCCCATCCCGAATTAGTGAAGGGCTATATCGGCCCGATGGCGTTCGGACCACAGGCTCGCGGCGGCAAGAAGGCAACCTCGGCCGATGAAACAGAAGGCGTTTTGCGCTATATGCTCGATGCGCATGTGGCTCATGGCTCTGCTTGGTTTACTGGCGCGGACGAGGTTGATGTGGATTACTATGATCTCGTCTATGGCCGTGATTTCGAGGCTGATGGCGTGGTGGAGGCCGTCCAGGTGCGCCACGGCGACATGAGCCCTGACGGCTCTGGGCCTTTAAGTTTCGAGCGCGGCGTGGAAATTGGTCAGGTGTTCCAATTGGGGCTGAAATATTCCAACGCGCTTGACCTGAAGGTGCTCGACCAGAATGGCAAGGCTGTGCCGGTGTGGATGGGTTGCTACGGCATTGGTGTGTCCCGCGTGTTGGCGTGTATTGCCGAGACGCATCATGACGAGCGTGGCTTGGCTTGGCCTTGTGTTATCGCTCCGGCAAGTGTGCATGTGGTGGCTACCGGCAAGGACGAGCAGGCTTTTGAAGCAGCAGAGAAGCTGGTCTCCGAACTTGAGGCTCGCGGGGTTGAAGTGTTGTACGACGATCGCGCGAAGGTGTCACCTGGTGTGAAGTTCAAGGATGCCGAGCTGATCGGCGTGCCGCTGATTGCCGTGGTGGGCCGCGATTACGTCAATGATGGCACCATCGAAATCCGTGACCGCGACGGCGAGAACAAGGTTGCTGTCCCCGCCGCCAAAGCCGTCGAAACACTTCTCGCGCGCCTGTAGGGCATTGGTTCATTTTCCTTCTGCTATGGCGAAGTGTGGATAAGTGAAAATTATCCACACACTATCCACGACGCGCCCGCAGGGCGAGGCTCTGTGCACAATACAAGGCTCGGCTTGTCTCACGCTTTCCTTCTAAAGCACGATGGAATCACCGCATTGTCATAGCGACATGGCAATGCGGTCCAACCGTCCATACGAAGGAAAGGAATCATCATGTCTATTCAAGAAGGAACAGTCACACTTACCGGCAATCTGGGAGCAGATCCCGTCAGCTTCGGGCGCGACCCCAATAATCAGGGTTGTTCGTTCAACGTAGGAGTATCGCCCAGCTATTTCGACCAGTCTTCCCATTCATGGAAAAGCCGTGACACCGTGTGGGTGAAAGTTCGCGCGTTTCGCACGCTTGCTACCAATGCGCTGCAATCATTACGTAAAGGGGATGCCGTCATCGTCTCTGGTGCCTTGCGTGTAGACAAGTGGACAAAAGACGGAGTGGATCGCATGGCTCCCGTGGTGGAAGCGAACATCATTGGCCATGATCTCAACTGCGGCACTGCAGCGTTTCGCCGCGCGAAGTTAGGGCAGTTCAATACGTCCGGCGCGGGGCAGGAATTGTCGCAATCAGTGGGCAATGCGCAAGACAGCATGCCGCAAGGGGAACAGGAGAGTGGCGTTTCCTCTGCTGACATGCTGTCAGATGAAGCTATAGGCAACGACCCGTTCACCTGCAATTCTGAACGTGCTGACGCTGCAGAAACTGCAAAAACGGCGAACGAGCCGGAATTTTAGTGTGTTTGCGCCTCGTTACCAGATGCGCACGCGATCAGCAGGGTCAAGCCACATGCCATCACCTTCGCGCACATCAAACGCTTTGGTAAACAAGTCCACATTGCGCACAATGCCGTTGGTGCGGCATTCGGCGGGGGAGTGCGGGTCGATTTGCAAATACTGCTCGGCCAGCTCGTCACGGTTCTTAGTACGCCAAATGGAAGCATAGCTAAGGAAGAACCGCTGTAAGCCTGTGAACCCATCGATTTCAGGCGCGGTGTCGAGCGAGGCTTCAATGGCTTGCGGTGAGCCGTCTTTCGGGCGTCCAACCGCCTCGTCAAGTGCGAAAGCATAGGCTTTAAGTGAGATATTTACCCCACCCAAATCGCCGATATTCTCACCGATGGTGAGAGCGCCATTAACGTGTGGTGCCTTATCTGGCTCGTTCGCATATTTCTCAGCGAGTTGCACCGGCACGAAGGCGTTGTATTGTTCAATCAGCGCTTTCGTGCGCGCCTCGAAATTCGCCTTGTCTTCGGGTGTCCACCAGTCGTTGAGCTTGCCGTCGCCGTCGTATTGCGCGCCTTGGTCGTCGAAACCGTGGCCGATTTCGTGACCGATCACCGCTCCGATGCCGCCGTAGTTCGCCGCGTCTTCGGCATCAGGATTGAAGAACGGCGGTTGCAGAATCGCGGCGGGGAACACGATCACGTTCATGGTCGGCTCGTAATAGGCGTTCACCGTCTGCGGGTTCATCAGCCATTCGTCCTTGTCAACAGGCTTGCCTGCTTTGGCCAGTTGATAGCCAGTCTCGTAGAGTGCTGCCGCTTGCATGTTTTCAGCCAGTGGTGCGTTCGTGTCGACATGTAACGCCGCATAGTTGCGCCAATGGGTGGTGTAGCCGATTTTGGGCGTGAACTTAGAGAGCTTATCGAGCGCTTTGGCTTTGGTTTCTTCTCCTAGCCAATCAGAATTGGTGATCGACACGCGGTAGGCTTCGATCAGATTCGATACGAGCTGTTCCATGCGCTGCTTGGAGCTTTCAGGGAAGTGTCGCCGCACGTATTCGCGCCCCACGTCTTCGCCGCACACGCGGTCAACCAAGCTCACCGCACGTTTCCAACGCTCTCGCTGCACCTGCTGGCCAGACAAAACCTTGCCATAGAACTCGAAGTTTGCCTTGTCGAACTGCTCGCTCAGCATTGAAGCTGAACCGACGATGACATGCAAGCGCGCCCACAGTTTCAAATCCTCCAAGTCTGCCGACTGCCAGAAGGAGTTAAGCCCAGTAAAGAAGGTCGGTTCACACACATTCACCGTGCTGAGTGCCACACGCAAGCTCACAGGCTGCTCCTTGGAAGCTGGCGTTGCATCATATGATGCTTGCCACGCGTCAACCCAAGCGTTCAAGTCAAAATGCTCAAGCATGGCCGCAAAATCGTCGAAACTAGCTGGATTATAGGTTTTTACCGAATCTCTGGTGGCAACATTATCCCAGTGGTGTTTAGCTATTTGCGTTTCCAGCTGAAGCAATCGATCGGCCTGTTTGTTGGCGTCTTCATCATTGGAGGCGTAGCTGGCATTGAGCAGTTGTGCAGCAAGCATATCCGTATAGGCTTTGCGAATTGGTGCGTAATGATCTTCACGGTAATACGCCTCGTCGGGCAGTCCGAGACCACCTTGCGCGGCGTGAGCAATGTTGAAATCAGGGTTGCCTGGGTCGCCGAAAATAGCGATGTCGAATAGATCAGGGCCTCCGGCAGGATTAAGAGAACCTAACACTCGAGTTAATTCTGCTTTATCGTGTGCGCTATCAATCGCGTCGAGTTTGTTTTGGATTGGCTTGAGGCCTGCGCGTTCGATTTCCTCGGTGTTAAGGAAGGAACGGTATAGCGCCTGTGAAATAGCGGCTGAGCAATCATCCTCTTCAAGGATGTCGCGGATTTGATTTTCTGCGTCTTCGGCAAGTTTGTCGAAGGAACCGTATCGTGCGCGATCGTCAGGCAGACGGTAGGTGTCAATCCATGGGCCGTTGACGTAACGGAACAGATCGCTGGAAGGACTGGTGACGGACGAGAACGATGTCGGATCAATGCCGGACTGTAATGTTTCACTCATAGTCTCCAGCCTAGCCTGTGCCTTGTCTTTTCTGATAGGGGATAGGCTCCAGTTACTCAGCATGTCGGCTAGGCGGAGCGTTACGTAAGGTTTTCTATGTGCTCGCGTAGGCTGGATGCCATGATCGAACTGAAAACACCATCCGAAATTGAAGCGATGAAACCGGCAGGGCGCTTTGTGGCCGGCATTTTGAAGGAACTCAAGGAAACCACTAGGGTTAGCACCAACTTGCTGGAAATTGACGAGTTTGTTCACAAGAAAATCGTTGATCGTAAAGGTGCTGAATCCTGTTACGTGGATTACGCGCCCGACTTCGGCACAGGTCCGTTTGCGCATTACATCTGCACTTCGGTCAACGATGCGGTGCTGCATGGCATTCCGCATGATTACAGCTTGAAGGACGGAGATTTAGTCAGCCTCGATTTGGCGATCAGTGTGGACGGCTGGGTGGCCGATTCTGCCATCAGCTTTGTGGTAGGAACTGACCCCAACCCCGAGGACTTGCGCATTATCAAGTGCACCGAAGAAGCGCTGGCCGCTGCCATCGACGTGGCCAAACCCGGCAACCGTCTGGGTGATATTTCTTCCACCATCGGCGATGTGGCTCGCGCTTACGGATATCCGATCAATCTCGAATTCGGTGGGCATGGCGTTGGTCACATTATGCATGGCGATCCGCATGTGCCTAACGATGGCAAGGCGCATCACGGCTACAAGCTGCGCTCTGGCTTGGTGATTGCCATCGAACCGTGGTTCCTCAAGACCACCGACGAAATCTATCAAGATCCATCCGACGGCTGGACGCTGCGCGCCGAAGACGGTTCACGAGGTGCCCACAGTGAGCACACCATCGCCATCACCGACAATGGCCCCGTCATTCTCACCCAGCGTGACTGAAGTACTTTACGCCGCCGCTTGGCTTATTCGCACCTTACAGTCGCGTAATCATGCAATCGCATAATCTCAGCACTCATGCAGCATGAACGCGGCCGAGTGCATCCAACACTCCAGTGCGCAACAGCATCCCATACAACACCCACGAACCAAATCCGGCCACAACGATACCGCTGACCAGTTCGCAAGCGGTGCCGATTAATCCGCGTGGGCTGAGTAGCGAGAACGACTGATAAAAAAATTCCAACAGATAGAAGTTGTAGGCAAGCGCGGTTGCCATGCCAGCCAATACGGTGACGCCAAGCGTCCAACACCGATAGCGGAACATAGCGTATACGATTTCTGTGGCCGCTGCCTGCACAAGTACCACAATAAAAATGGTGGCGCTGTATCGTGTGCCCATCACCACTTCAATCATCGAGGCGATAAGCAGCACATAGGCTGCCGAACCCGGCTTGCGCAACATAAGCATGGCTAACGTGGCAGGGAAATAGAAAAATGCGTGCAACAGTGACGCCGAACCTGGCAATAGCAGCGTCAACGCGGGGAATAGGCCGTATGACAGTCCGGTGAATGCCCAGAAGAGCACCCCGCAAACAGCTCCCAATGCAGCGCCGGCGGCGATATCGACCACGCGCCAGCGCCAAAAGCGGCGTGCTGTGTTATTTGCATGTTCATTACTCTTAGAAGCATTAGAACTATTAGAAGTATTGGAAGTGCTAGACGATGTAGTATCGGATGATTGGGTGTTTGGCGTGCTCATATGACACTCCTATTTTCTTGTAAAGCCGCGCACAGCAATGCAATCGTTCGCCTCTTGACCTCACGCGGCACGGACGGAGGCGACAGCTCTATCCTACATGCGAACACGCTTGAGAAGAGACAGCACAAACACATGAGCAGTTGTGCGACTATGCTGATGTCAATTACAAGCAGGTTAAAAAGGAGAGCGATGCATAACGGCACGAAAATGAGAGCGTTCAAAACGGCAGTGCCGCTGACGTTGCCAATCGCTGTGAGTTTCTTCTTCCTTGCCGTATCTTACGGCGTGCTGATGGGAACGAAAGGCTTTTCGTTTGTGTGGCCCATGTGCATGAGCGCGTTCATTTTCACTGGCGCGATGGAATTCGTCACTGTGAACCTGCTTTTAAGCGCCTTCAACCCCTTCGCTGCACTGCTGCTTGCCTTGATGATTGGCGCACGACACCTGTTCTATGGCATCTCCATGCTGAGCAAGTTCAAGAACACCGGCGCAAAGAAGTTCTATCTAATCTATGGCATGTGTGACGAGACCTTCGCGCTGAACTCCAGCGTGGCACTTCCTAAAGACGTGGACAGGGGATGGTTTTATTGCTTCGTCACCCTGCTTAATCAAACATATTGGGTTTTGGGCGCCACTATTGGCGGGCTAATTGGTGGACGCTTGACGTTCAATGTTCAGGGGCTTGAATTTGTGTTGACTGCCATGTTTGTGGTGGTGTTCATCGATCAATGGATAACGTCGAAACGTAAGCAACATATGGCCGCATTGATGGGGGTTGCCGTGCCTGCGGTTTTCCTTGGAATAGCTGGCTCTGAGCGGTTTATGATTCCATCTCTGCTGGCCATGTTGGCATTGTTTGTGGTGTTGCGCCCATATCTGGACGATCTGAAATCCGACAACGCGCAAGACAAATACAACGAGCACAACGAGTCAATCAGGCAGGTGAGCACATAATGACAATGAGCTTGTGGCAAGGTGTGGTGACGGTAACAATGGCCGTGCTTGGGACAATGATCACCCGTTTTCTGCCGTTTATGTTGTTCCCTGAATCGAAGCAGCCGCCGCGGTTGGTTGAATATCTCGGCAAGACGCTGCCTTATGCGATGACTGGCTTGCTAGTGGTGTATTCACTCAAAGATGTAGGCTTGACTTCCGGCTCGTGGGGTGCACCCGAAGCATTAGCCATCATAGCTGTCGTATTGCTGCATGTGTGGCGAAAAAACATGTTGTTGTCTATTGCGGGCGGCACTGCTATCTACATGCTGTTAGTGCAATGTGTGTTCTAAAATAAATACATCAACGACAAGGGGGAGTGGCACCCATGCCTAATAATTCAAGAAACATCGTCCTGCTTGATTTGGACGGCACATTGACAGATTCTGCCGCCGGTATCATCGCCAGCGTGCGCGAAACGTTCAAAGCGCTTGATATGAGTGTGCCCGACGATGCCGAACTGCAGCGTTTTATCGGGCCATCCATCGTCAGCTCATTCAAACGCAACCATGTGCCGGATGATCAGATTGATCGCGCTGTTGACATCTATCGTGATTTTTATGCCGAGCGAAACATATTCGACGATCCGAACCATCCGGGGCGCAAAGTGTCCGGCCGCTTCGTCAACGCGCTGTTCGATGGCATTGACATCCAGCTCAAAGCGCTACGTGAGGACGGATATTATCTTGCTGTAGCCACCTGCAAACCGCAATTCCAAGCTGAACCGATCTGTGAACGCTTCGGAGTAACGCCACTAGTCGACGGCATCTACGGCGCTTCACGAGACAATTCACGAGTGCATAAAGATCAGGTGATTCGATATTGCTTCGAACACATACGATTCGACGCCGAGGCTGGCGACAGCGCACTGATGGTCGGCGACCGTTGGACAGATGCCGACGGCGCCAAGGCCTGTGGATTGGACTGCCTTGGCTGTGGCTGGGGTTACGCCGAGACGGGCGAACTTGCCGAACACGGCGCGTATACAATCATTGAGCGCGTCAGCGAGTTGCATGATGCTGTGAACGATTATTTTCGTGGATGACATTTCATTTGGGTGATTCTCAGGCGTTACGCTGTTGGTTTATCTAAGACAAACAGACCAAGTGCATCTCGAAGCATATCACTATAAATCCGATAATGTACGTTATGTCAGAAAAGATTTTTTCGGACATAACATCGCATGGTTAGTTATTTGGTTCCAAGGCGCGAAGTTTAGTTGGGATGAGATCTGTGGGCTTGCAGGAGCATAAGGGTGAGCTGAGCAGCGAGGCAAAGTGCGGCGAGACTCACGGCATATGACACAAGTGGCTGCACGGCAGGCTCGTCGCTTTGCCAAGCTAACAACAAGCCAAATAGGAAGCAGATTAACGATACGAAATGCTGCAACACCAGCGCCCACGATACGGGTTGTACGTTAGGTTTGCGCGAGCTGAGATGATAACCACTGCGTAAGATAGTGATAATGCAGATGATGAAGGATAAGACAACGCCTATCCCCCACAGTGTTGCACCTACTATTGCCATGATTCCTTACCTCGCAAGATATGCGTAGGTCAGCGCAATACTTATACGCGAGGACTTACGCGCGTCTATCGTCTATCAGGCAGCCTGACGAGCCAGACGCTGCGCTTCAAGCTTTGCGCGCATGCGGGCTGCGGTCAGATCGTCAATGGGACGGCCAGAATTGAGCTTGACTGGCTTGGCTTCGAGATCGACGTAGTCCTCCCCCTCTAGAGCGGTTTCGATCTGGTGCCACAACGAGCCGACCGACACAGCAAACACGGCTCGCCCGCTGTTGAGCAGCTCAGCCATCTGTTCGCTGGTAGTACATTCGTGCACCTGCTCGCCGTCGCACATAATGGTGATATTCTCCATTTGTGCGGTGGTGTGCTGGGAAAGAAAACCAATGGCGGCGGTCACATTCTGCAGGTTCACGCCGGCGTCAAGCAGCTTCTTAGACACAGCGAGAATTACCACGTCTTTGAAGGAATACAAGCGACGAGAACCAGAGCCATGCGACGGGGTGATAGACGGCTCAACAATCTGCTTGCGTGCCCAATAATCAAGTTGGCGGTAGGTGATGCCGGCCACTTTGGACGCGACAGTCCCTCGGTATCCGCGCTTGGCGTCCTGCTCGTCAACAGTGCTGAACAGTTCGCCTTGAATGGCGTCATCGTTCAGATTAGCGCGATCTTCCAAGCGCACATGCAGATGCAGTCCGTTCGTATCCATAGCTCACAGCCCCTCTCCCCTGCGCACAACGCGCCACGGTTACAAGTTACAAGTTCAAGGTCTGCTCAACAGTGTAACGCTACCCAATCGCAAAGCCGCTACATGATAACGGCAGATTTGGTGAAGAAGACAAGCCGGAATTTGCCGATCATGATTTCATCGCCGTTTTTCAGCTGCATGCTATCGACACGCTGGCGATTCACATACGTACCATTCAGCGAACCAGCATCCACCACACTAAAGCCCCCATTAACACGGCGAAACACCGCGTGAGAGCGGGAAACAGTCGAATCGTCGAGCAGGATGTCGCAACGAGGGTCGCGCCCCACGCTCACCTCGTCTTCATCCAGCAAATAGCGCGATCCAGATACCGCTCCCCTAGTGGAAATCAACAAAGCTGTGCCCTCAGACAACCTAGAGATGGTGTCTAAATCCTCTTGGGTCAGGGGGCGATCTCCAGTGGAAGTAATCGGAATGGTAATGGCGGGCATACCAATGTTGGTAGTCTCACCTGCGCTTGGAATCGGATCAGTCATAGTCGTTATTCTACCGTCTTTGCATACGTATAGGTGGAAGATTGCCGAACTGCGTCAATATGAACATCGTCGGACTGTTTCACTTTGACAGATGCACCATACATCACCTTGAGGCGTGAACCAATGCCTCCAGCAATATTTACAGCATTTTGCAGATCAGCTGGATTGCCAATGGCACGCACCTTATATGGAGTGCTCAACAGCGTGCCGTCGCACAGCAGATCGCCGTCATCATCAGCCCAAATTGACGTTGAAGTGACAACACGCGCGTCATTAATAGACATTACTTCAGCGCCAGCATTACGCAGTTCTTCAATAAGTGTGAACATAGCCGCTGCATCAACCAGCTGCTTTGAACCTTTGCTGATGGTGACAATAATGCCTTTGCCTTGCGCGGGAAGCCTGCCAGAGATAAGGCCGTTAGTCTCTTCGTTTTGCTTGGCAATTTTCTGAGCTTGCTCACGCTGATCTGCTGCGGCCTTCAAACTAGACAACTGGTTAGACAGCTCAGTTTTGCGCTGCTCGTAATTTTGCGCTTGAGTGCTGGTTTCGTTGATCAGACGCACTAACTCGTTTTCACTCATCGTTTCGTAAGCGGAATGACTATTGTTAATTTGCGTCATAAAACCAAAGCCAAGCAGTGCACACATCACTGCAATCATCACACTTGACGCGACTTTTGCGTGAATGCTTGGCGCGTTGCCATTCTGCTTGCCATTGGTACGCTTCTTAACCTGCGCAAACACGCCGGTGTCAAGATTGTCGTCGCTTTCTTTAGCTTCGTTCTGCGTCTTTAGCTCACCAGAAGCATTGCTTCGTTTACCACTGCCCCATCTTGCCATATCAGCCTCTGAAAATAAAACGACGAATTGCGGACACATTAGAGAAGATACGAATACCCAGCACAACAATCACAGCCGTTTGCAACTGCGAACCAACACCAAGCTGGTTGCCAAGCAATACCAGCAGCGTCGACGTAATTACATTAGAGAAGAACGAGATAATAAACACGCGATCAGAGAAGCGACGCTCGAAATATGCTCGAGCCGCACCAAGCAGAGCATCCAAAGCAGCAACCACCATAATCGGCAGATACGGCTGCATCTCAACAGGCAGCTCAGGACGGACAAATATGCCAATCACCACACCGATAATCAATCCCAAAACGGCAGCCATGATTATTTTGCCTTCCTCGCGTAGGTGACATCCGAAGCCACAGCAGCTTCCAGTGTAATGCTTTTCATTTTCTTGACTTGTAATGTAATACCGGCCTGTCGATATTCGTCGTACAACGTACCTAAATGCGTGCGGTTGCACACTTGAGCTAAATCGTTTCTGTTGCCAATGGCCTGAACATGATAAGGACTTTCCACTGCTTTGAGACCAACAAGAATCGTGTCACCTGCTGTGCGAATGGCAGTTTGAGAACCAAGACGCTCGCCGTTGATCGCAATAGCTTCCGCGCCTGAACGCCATAGCAGCGAGACAATGGATTGCAAATCAGAATCAGTGACCACGCGCAAACGATTGCCGGAAGTGCTCTCTCTCGTGCTGGTTCCCAACGCGTCTTCAGCAGCTGCAAGCGGATTAGTCATCGTCAGCTCAATCCCCTCCCCCGTAACGGCAATCTGCCCGCTAGCCATCTCATCATTGAGAATCGTTTCGCTTAACGAGTTCGAGCTCAACTCCTTCGTTTCACTCTCAACCTGCTTATGTAAATCAGTGACCTGTGCAGCTAATTCATCGACGTTTTTCTGTGATTCCTTCAGTTCGCTGGCAAGGCTGGAACGCACCGCTTTGCGCGGGTCGGAATGCAGTTTTTGGACGAATAGGCAGCCCAGAAAACCAACTGCAATACAGACCACAAAGCACAACGCGCGCATACTCCACACAGAGAGAGGCGTTTCGTCATGGCGGCTCAGCGAAGAATCAAGAAACATCGGATCCATCGGATGATTCGTCAAATTGTCAATCAGGCGCAGGGAATCATCTTTACGAATCTTTTTGCGTCGCTCGCGTTCCGCAGTAATACCCGGATTAACTGGGGAGATATGATGGCAGTTCAATCCAGCGAACGACTTAGAAAACGCGGACCTACGGCGGCGCGTGTTCGCCGCTTCTTCACGCGGATATGAGGCTGGCGTCGGGTAGTACCAGTTCATTGCCGCGACTCTTTTCTGTTGCGCAATTGCTGACGAATAACACTTAAGCCCTGTCGAAAATAGATATATCCGGCCAGCCAGTACATAGCAATGCCCCAAAAGCTGGCAGCGAGGGAAGCTAGATGCAACAATGGCAGACCGTTGCCAAGATCAGCCACGGTAAGCCCCAGTATTGCCATCATTAGCAGTGCTGTGCCGGTTTTGCCAACAAAATGCACCGGCAGAGGGCCGTAGCCGTATTGAGCAAGCCACAATATCTGAATGCTCATCAACACGTCACGAAGACCCACGACGATAAGCATCCACCACGGGATAATATCGGCCACACCCAGCGCAAGAATGGTGCAGAAAATCAGCAGGCGATCAGCAATCGGGTCAAGCAATTGGCCGATTTTGCTCACCTGATTGAACTTACGCGCCAGAAAGCCATCAAGCCCGTCGGTGCCGGAGGAAATAGCGAGCACAATCAACGCTTGAACCATATTGTGCCCAGCCATCAGCCAAGCAATGATGGGAATCGAAATGATTCTAAGCAAGCTCAGCAGATTCGGCACAGTGAAAATAAGGTCACGTGCTTCAGGACTGTAAGTTGCGTTCTGGTTCTGTTCGCTCATATGACATCTCAAGTCTATATGCGGGAGGCTTGCAAGGCCGTGACGATGATGCCTCGCGCGCCCACTTCATAGAGTTTATCCATAAGCTGATTGACCTTGGATTTCGGCACCATCACTCGCACGGCGCACCACTGCTTGTCATGCAACGGCGAAATGGTGGGGCTTTCAAAGCCGGGGGTGATGTCGACGGCAGCGGCCACGTTGGACACTGGGATGTCGTAATCCATCAGCACGTAGCGCTGCGCCGTGAGCACGCCTTGCAATCGGCGGCTCAGAATGGTCAGACGCTCGTCTTGCTTGTCAAGTCGCGGACTGCGAATCAGGCAGGCTTCAGAATGCATAATCGGGTCGGCGAAGATTCTTAAGCCCGCGTTGCGCAGGGTGGTGCCAGTGGACACGACATCGGCGATCAGATCCGCGACGCCCAGTTGAACGGAGGATTCGACGGCGCCATCGAGGTGGATGGTCTCAGCGTCAATACCATGGGCGACCAGATAATCATGAACAATCTTGTCGAAGGAGGTAGCGACGCGCTTGCCTTCGATATCACCGAGCATGCCGATCGGCGAATCGTTGGGGGCTGCGAAACGGAACGTGGAAGCGCCAAACCCAAGCGGCATATGCTCCACCGCTTCAGTGCCCGAATTCTTCAACAGATCCTGGCCGGTGATACCGACGTCAATGGTGCCGCGGCCGACATACACGGCAATATCAAGCGGGCGCAGATAGAACAGTTCCACTGCGTTGTCTTCGTCTTCAACAACGAGCTGGCGCGGATTGGTTCGCAGACGATACCCCGCCTCGGCGAGCATATTCCAAGCTGGCTCGGACAGCATGCCTTTATTCGGCACCGCGATTCGCAGCATGATATTCCTTCAATTCCTCTGTGTTAGTTGGCTGTTGTGTCTATGCATTACAAGTGCTTGTAGACGTCTTCGAGCGTTAAACCGTGCTTAATCATCATGACCTGCACATGGTAGAGCAGCTGGCTCATTTCTTCAGCAGTGCGATCGGCCCCCTCATATTCGGCGGCTATCCAGACTTCGGAGGCCTCTTCGACAATCTTCTTGCCGATAAAGTGCGTGCCCTTGTCAAGTTCATCTACAGTCAGCGAGCCTTCGGGGCGAGTTTGCGCTTTGCTAGCCAATTCTTGGAACAGCGATTCAAATGTCTTCATGTCTGGTGTGCTTTCAGTCTTTGTACGCCTGTGCGGCTTGCTGACGGATGGAATCGATGGCTTCAGCTGGATTATCAGCACCATATACGGCGGAACCGGCCACCAGCACGTTGGCACCGGCTTCGGCAACGATATGCGCGGTCTTGGGGCTCACGCCGCCATCGACCTGAATCTTGGTGGCAAGACCGCGACGGGTGATCTCGTCGCGCAGACGACGCACCTTGTCCATCTGATTGGCGAGGAACTTCTGGCCGCCGAAACCCGGTTCGACGGTCATGATCAACACCATGTCAAACTCATCAAGGATGTCGAAAATCGGCTCGACAGGTTCGGCTGGACGCACCGCGAAGCATGCCTTGCATCCCATGTCGCGCAACTGGCGAGCCAAGCGCACTGGGGCGTGGGTTGCGCCCATGTGAAAGCTCACCGAGGCTGCACCGAGCTTGGCATATTCAGGTGCCCAACGGTCAGGATCCTCAATCATGAGATGCACGTCGACAGGCAAATTAGTGACCTCGCAGATGCGCCCCACAATCGGTTCACCAAGAGTGAGGTTTGGCACAAAATGGTGATCCATCACATCAACATGCACTAAATCTGCATTACTGATGGCCTTAAGGTCGCGTTCGAGATTGCAGAAGTCCGCTGACAGGATGCTGGGGGCGATTTCAATATTCATAGCTTTTACCTTACTGTTTGCCAAAGTCATTCTTCTGACGCTGGCGTTCCAGCTCGTCCGCAGTGACGGCCGAGAGCTTGGTCAAAAGCTCGTCGTATGCGCGGCCGCACCGATGGAACACGAGGAACAGCACGCAACCGAGCAGGCAGACAAAAATTGCTGTCCACACGTTCGTTCTTAAACCTAAGATGAGTGTCGAATAGTTGATGCGGATGCTCTCGATCCACGTGCGCCCGAGGCCGTACCACATCAGATACATGGCGAGCTGCTGACCGGCTTTGAGACGTGAGGCGAGTTTGCCAGACAGCCACACGATGAGCGCGGCGCCGATAAGATTCCACATCATCTCATAGAGGAATGTGGGATGAAACAGCGTGCCGGTGGGACAGGCCGAACCCTGATAGCACACTTCCGTATGCCCAATGGCGTCACTGGTCTCGTTGAGCTTCAATCCCCAGGGGAGCGTGGTGGGCTTGCCGTATAGCTCCTGGTTGAACCAGTTGCCAAGCCGCCCGACAGCTTGTGCCACAAGCAGTCCGGGTGCCAAGCAATCGGCGAGCAGTACGAAGGGGTATCCCCTGTGACGACACCAGAGGAACGCGGCCAGCGCTCCCGCGCCGATGCCGCCGAAAATGGCCATGCCGCCTTCCCATACCTTGAGGATGTCAACAGGGTTGCCCGTAGGCGGAAAATACATGGCCGGCGTGGTCAGGCAATGATACAGACGCGCGCCCACCAAGCCGCAGGGCACGGTGACGAGCGTGGTGTCCAGCACCTGATCGAAGGTGCCACCGGCGCGTTTCCAGCGGCGTGTGAGTATCCAGACGGCCAGACACACGCCGATCAGAATGCATATCGCATACATGCGGATGGTGAACGGCCCAAGCTCGAATTTGGAAAACGAGGGAGATGGAATATATGCGAGATTCATGCGCGTGCCCCGTGGATGCCGGCGGCCAGTTCGTCCGTCTTGGCGGCGAGTAACGCAAGACCTTCTTCTGGCATGCGAGCCGTTGTATTGTCGTCGGCCAACAGGGTGTGCACGAGTGCGGAGCCGACGATGACGCCGTCCGCATAAGTGCCGACTTCTTTCGCCTGTTCGGCGGTGGAGACGCCGATGCCGACACACACATGTTCGGCTCCCGCCGCGCGGGTGCGCTCGACCAACGCTTTGGGCGAAGCGTCGATGGTGGAGCGTTCTCCGGTCACGCCCATACGTGCGGCGGCGTAGACGAATCCGCGCGCGTTTCTGGAAACGATGCGCAAACGTTCATCTGAGGAATCTGGGGACACCAGGAAGATGCGGTCAAGGCCGTGACGATCGGATGCCTCGATCCACTCCCCCGCCTCGTCCGGAATGAGATCTGGGGTGATCAATCCAGCGCCACCGGCGTTCTCGAAATCGGTGGCGAAACGCTCGACGCCATAATGGTAGATGAGGTTCCAATAGCTCATGATAAGCGGCACTCCGCCGGCGTTCGCCACGGTTTCAACGGCTTTGAACACGCCGGAGATTGT
Organism: Parabacteroides merdae; assembly: GCA_963623245.1. GTDB lineage: Bacteria > Actinomycetota > Actinomycetes > Actinomycetales > Bifidobacteriaceae > Bifidobacterium. Next base: position 3,453 of record CAVFKU010000003.1, on the reverse strand, counting down.
TTCGCCGTTGTTCAGCGCAATCTGGCTTGCGGCTTGGATGACTGGGCCGTCCATCACCGGATCAGAATACGGCAAACCGATTTCAACAGCATCGACGCCATGTTCGACCATGATGCGCAATGCATCGAGAGATGTGTCTGGGTCAGGGAAACCATAAGGCAAATAGCCAATGAACGCCGGCCTGTTGCGCTCTTCAAGCCGCGTGAACAGGGCGTTGGTGAGGCTTGGTTTGTGGCTGAGGCCAATGGGCTGTGTGGAAGATGTGGCTGCTGTGGTGCTCATGCGTATTCCTCTTCTCGCGATATTCGTCCTCGTGATATTCAAGCAACGGCATTGCCGCGCGCGCCGGCGACATCAAGCGCTTGCGCCTGTTCGTCGGTCAGATAGCCAAACCACTTGCCTGCGGTGGCCATGTCCTTATCGCCTCGCCCTGAAACGTTGATGATGATTACCGGGTTGGTATAGCCCTTGGCTTTCAAATCCTCACAGGCCTTGTAGGCGCCCGCGACGGCGTGGGAGCTTTCGATGGCGGGGATGATGCCCTCGCTGCGGCTCAAGTCGCGGAAGGCGTTCATGGCTTCCTCGTCGGTGGCCCACGAGTAGCTGACGCGGCCCGTCTCCTTGAGCCAAGCATGTTCAGGGCCAACCGAGGCGTAATCCAGCCCTGCGGAAATCGAATAGGTGTCGAGAGTCTGGCCTTCACGGTTTTGGAGCAGATAGCTCTTAGCTCCTTGGAACATGCCAACCTCGCCGGTACCGGGCGCGAAACGGATGGCATGCTTGCCGCTCTCGGGGCCGTTGCCTCCGGCCTCGAAGCCATAGAGGTTCACACGTTCGTCGTCAAGGAAGGCGTTCATCACGCCGATTGCGTTGGAACCGCCGCCCACGCACGCGCACACCGCGTCTGGGTGGTCGATGTCATACCAATCCTTGAGCTGGCGCTTGGTCTCCTCGCCGATGATCTTCTGGAAGTCGCGCACCATAGCAGGGAATGGGTGGGGGCCGGCGACGGTGCCGAGCAGGTAATGCGTATCCTTGACGTTCGTCACCCAGTCGCGCAATGCCTCGTTGATGGCGTCCTTCAAAATCCTGTCTCCAAGGGTGACTTCCACCACTTCGGCACCGAGCATGCGCATGCGGGCCACGTTCAACGCTTGACGACGAGCGTCAACCTGTCCCATGTAAATGCGGCATTTCAGCCCCATCATGGCGCACACGGTGGCGGTAGCCACGCCGTGCTGCCCCGCACCAGTTTCAGCGATTACGCGGGTCTTGCCCATGCGCTTGACAAGCAGGGCCTGGCCCAGCGCGTTGTTGATCTTGTGTGCGCCGGTGTGGTTCAAGTCCTCGCGCTTCAGAAAGACGCGCGGGGTGATGCCCGTCTTCTGCCTCAGCAGTTCAGCGAAATGCGGCGCTTCGGTCAGTGGGCTTTCACGACCCACATACCGTTGTTGCAACGTCATGAACTCCTCAAGGAACTTCGGGTCAGCCTTCGCCTCCTCGTAGACGCGCTCAAGCTCATCCAATGCGGTGATGAGCGCCTCGGGAACATAACGCCCGCCAAATTGGCCCCAGTATGGCCCGGAATGTTCGCTTAATGGTGTGGTCTCGCTTGCTTTCACTTGTGCTCCTGCCTTTACTAGTCGCTCAACTGCAAGAATATGGTCGTCGGCGGTGGCGACGCCCTCGCCCACCAGCACCGCGTCGGCCCCGGCACGGCCGTAATCCTCGACCTCGACAGCACCGAACACGCCCGATTCAGCTACGCGAATGACATTAGCAGGCAAATCGGCGGCCAGCTCGCCGTATTTGCTAACATCCACCTTGAGATCTTTGAGATTACGCGCATTGATGCCGATGATGCTCGCCCCCGCAGCCACGGCGCGCTTAATCTCCTCGCGCGTGTGCGTTTCAACCAGCGCCATCATCCCCAGCTTATGGGTCAGATTCAGCAGATGGCCCAGTTGGGCGTCATCCAACGCCGCAACAATGAGCAACACCAGATCAGCACCATGAGCACGCGCCTCCCAAATCTGATAATCGGTGACGATGAAATCCTTGCGCAGCACCGGCACATGCACGGCCGCCCTGACCTTGTCGAAGTCATCCAATGAACCAAGGAAACGACGGCCTTCGGTCAGGCATGAAATCGCGCTGGCACCACCTGCCTCATATTCGCGGGCAAGGGCCGCCGGGTCGGCAATGTCGCTCAAATGCCCTTTGGAGGGCGAGGCGCGTTTGATTTCAGCGATTACAGGAATGAAATCCGGCCTCTTAAGCCATGCAGTGGCGTCAAGCGGGGCCGGAGCCTTGGAGGCGAGCTCCTTGAGTTTCTTCAGGCTCACCTTAGCTTCGCGCGCCTTGACGTCTTCAACAGCTCCCGCCACCAGCTCATCGAGTACAGACATCTGCTCCCCTATCTCGACTATTTCTCGTATCTTCGCCAGAGTAACGATTCTTATGTCACACGGTCTTCAGCTGTGCCGCAATCTGGACGGCTTCGACGCTAGCTCCGGCCTTGTTGCGAGTCTCCTGCCATTCGCTGGAGGGCACAGAATCAAGCACGATGCCTGCGCCCGCCTGCACGCTCGCTGTATGGTCACGCAGGTAGGCCGTACGGATGGCGATGGCCATGTCCATATTTCCAGAGAAATCGAAATAGCCGACAGTACCGCCGTAGATGCCGCGGTCAGCAGGTTCCAATTCGTCGATGATTTCGACGGCACGCGGCTTGGGTGCACCTGACAGGGTGCCGGCAGGGAACGCGGAAGTGAACACGTCGAAGGCGGACATACCGTCGTCGAGCTGGCCGGTGACCGTCGAGCAGATGTGCATAATATGACTGAAGCGCTTGATGTCCATCAGCCGCACCACTTCAACGCTTTGAGGCTTGCACACGCGACTTAGGTCGTTGCGCGACAAATCAACCAGCATAATATGCTCGCTGCGTTCCTTGGGGTCGTCAAGCAGTTCCTTGGCGAGCCGCTCGTCCTCTTCTAAGTTCGTTCCGCGCGGGCGGGAACCGGCAATGGGGAATGTCATGGCGTGCCCGTCATCCACTTTGATCAAGGTTTCCGGGCTGGAACCGATGACGTTGAACGTTCGACCTTGGGTGTCCGTCAACGCAAAGAAATACATGTACGGGCTGGGGTTAAGTGTGCGCAGTACACGGTACACGTCAAAGGGATCGGCCGGCGAATCGATGTCGAGACGCTGGGAGATGACCACTTGGAACACATCGCCGTCGACGATGTGCTGCTTGGCTTGTTCGACAGCGCGCTCGTACTGAGATTGCTCTGTGCGGAAGCGCAAACACGGCTGTTCGACGCTGGCATCAAGCACGTTGACCCTCGCCTCGCCTGAAGTCGGTGTGGCGGCGGCGCGCTGCATATGGTCAAGCCTGGCAAGTGCTTCGTCATAGGCCTGATCCGCGCGCGTCGGCTTGTCGTCGAT
>CAVFKU010000002.1:0-48555 GCA_963623245.1 Parabacteroides merdae | reverse complement strand
GGGCACGATGCGTGGGTCGGCGGTGAACACGCCGTCCACGTCGGTGTAGATCTCACACACGTCTGCCCCGAGCGCAACAGCGAGCGCAACAGCAGAAGTGTCAGAGCCGCCGCGCCCAAGTGTGGTGGCGTCGCCCTTCGCATTAATGCCTTGGAAACCGGCCACAATCGCCACATCCCCCTGGCCGAGCGCATGCTTAACGCGATCTGGCTTAACGGCTTTGATGTGGGCGGCGCCATAACGAGTGTCGGTAAAGAAGCCGGCCTGTTGACCGGTGAACGAGTGCGCATTGTCACCTTCGGCGTGAATGGCCATGGCGAGCAAGCTCATGGAGATGCGTTCGCCAGCCGTCATCAGCATGTCCATCTCGCGCTCGGGCGGGTTGGAGTCGATGCTCATGGCCTGATCAATAAGGTCGTCAGTGGTGTCGCCCATGGCAGAGACCACCACAGCCACGGAATTGCCCTTCTTTTTTGTTTCGACGACACGACGGGCGACGCGCTTGATGGAGGCCGCGTCGGCCACGGATGAACCGCCGTACTTCTGCACGATGAGAGCCACTGTTATCCCTCTCTGTTCATCGAATGTGCTTCATGTTCCATACTACGCAAGCGGCACGATTATAGGGATGAGGGGCTTTGCGGCGATCTTGCGCGTTCACGATGCGGGACGGTGGAAGTCCTTCGACTCCGCCCTTTGGGCTTCGCTCAGGATGACAACTCTTTTTGGTCATGCTGAGCTAGGCGAAGCCAAACCGAGCTGCGCCGAAGCATCTTTAAGCTTCACGCCGGCCAGCAAGCGCGCGGCCAAGGGTAATCTCGTCGGCGTATTCGAGGTCACTGCCCACCGGCAGACCACTTGCCAAGCGCGTCACTTTCACGCCGACTTGGCTAAGCAAACGGCTTAAATATGTGGTGGTGGCCTCGCCTTCGATATTCGGGTCGAGCGCGAGAATCACTTCCGCAATTTCTTCATCGGAGAGCCGGTCGAGCAGTTTCGGGATGTTCAAATCGCTCGGCCCCACATTCGCCATCGGGTTAATCGCACCGCCGAGCACATGGTACCGTCCGCGATATTCGCGAGTGCGCTCAATGCTCATCACGTCCTTAGGCTCCTCCACCACGCAAATAATGGTGTGGTCGCGGCGCGGATCGGCACATATCGGGCATGGGCTGGCTTCACACACGTTTCCACATGTGTCACAAAAACGCACTTTCGCCTTGACTTCCGCAATGGCGTCGGCTAGGTCGGCTGCTTCCTGTTCGTCGCTGCTGAGCACATAAAATGCGATGCGTTGCGCACCTTTCGGGCCAATGCCTGGCAGTTTCGAGAATGCATCGATTAATCGCTGGATTGCGCCGTCGTACACCATTGCCATGCGCTATTCCTCCGTATGCTTAGCCGCCGAGCGCATGTTGCGCGGGTTTTTCGGGTCGTCAGCTTGCACATGCTCGACATTCTTGACCTCGAACAGCTTCTTGACGTCATCAATGCTCATTGCTGTGGCACTGCCCAGCGATTCGTCATTCATCGAGTATTCGTCTTCATCTGCGGGAACCTCGGGCGTGGGTTGGCTGGGTTCGGCCGGCATGTTCCACGGGTCAGGCGTAGGTTGCGCTTCACTAGGCGGCACCGGCTCAGAGGCGGGGGCGGGCGAGCTGACCGGCTGCTGCCATGGGTCGCCGCCATCGTGTATTTGGGAATCACGGTTAGTGACTACCGATTCAGCCGGTTCATTTTGCGCATCCGACTGCAGCGACTGCGTTGAAGCTGCGGTCGGAACAGCCCAAGGGTCACTATCGTCGCTCATATCGGGAACCGCCACATGTTTCTTGTGCTGTTCTTTGTGATGTTCCTCCGGCTGCGGGTCGCTGGGCTGTTCCTGTTGAACAGCAGTTTGCTGTGGCTGGACAGCCCATGGGTCATCATCGTCTTCAGTACCATGCTCGCTTGCAGCGCTCTCGCCAGCGGGCTTATTTTCTAGCGTGCCGTCATCGCCAGCTCGGTGGCTCTCCTCATCATCTGGCGAACCCCCATCTTTATGCGCGCTGGCAGCAGCCGATTGCTCTCGTGCACCATTGTCGCCAGCTGCTTCACCGCCTGACTTCACCGCACTCACAGCCTGCAGGTTCTCCTGCAACAACTGTGCCTTGATGCGCTGTTGCTCGTTGGGTGGCAAGTCCTTGAATGCAGGTGCATTCTCGCCGTCACCAGTGGCTTTGGTGGGGGCAATATCCGTGTGATCGCCAAACATTTTGCGCACTTCGGCACGTAAAATATCAACCACTTTGTTGCTGCCATCCACTTCTTGCCCGGCCACGGCCAGAGCGAAAGCGTATTTACTCAGCGCCGTGTCGAACTTAAGCCACAGCCGCATTTTGCCAGGCTTATTGGCGGGAGCGTATTTGATGCGCAGCACCTTGTCCCGCGACACATAGCGACGCACGTCCTCGGGAAGTGCACCAACCAAAGCATCCCATTTCTGGTCTGGGGTGCGCTCGTCTTCAATAGCTGGTGTTCCAGCCGTTGAAGCGGCTGGTTTGTTGGGTTCGCTGACGACATCACTTTGCTCTGTCTGTGCATCTGGCTGTTGTTGCGTCACTTCACTAGGCGCGGCATTATTCGTTTGGTTGCGTGCGGCACCAGCGAAACCTGCGCCTTGTTGCGGGGCTTGGTTGCGCGATGCCCCAACGAAGCCGCCACTTTGGGCAGCCGACCGCTGCTCAACGACGGCCACAGGCCCGTTCTGAACATTCGTCACACTGCTTGCGCCGCCATCCATCACTGAAGCCCACTGCTCGCGCCCTGCGAGCAGACGCGCGGCCAACAGTTCTAAGCGCGTGCGCGGCGAAATCGCACCAGTCATCGAACCAAGCGTGGTATTGATTGTGTCGGCCATTGCTGTCAACACCCCCAAGCCCAACGCAGAAGCTTGACGTTGCAGATCGGCTAAATTCTCGCCTTCTGCGGAATCAGATAGTACGTTTCCTGCACGTTCGCCAGCCAAGGTAAGCACTAGCAGGTCGCGCACGCGCGCAAGCAGATCCTCCACAAAGCGGCGCGGATCGAACCCGCCGACCACTACCTTTTGCACCACGCCATACAGTGCCTCGCCGTTGCAGTCGATCACCGCGTCGATGGCCTCGCCGATCAGAGCCTCCGGCGTAAAACCAAGTAACGCCACCGAAGCGTCATGCGTAATCACACCGTCCACAGACCCGACCATCAGCTGATCGAGCACCGAAAGCGTGTCTCGCATCGAACCGCCACCGGCACGCATCGCAAGTTTCAACACACCCGACTCGGGCTTAATGTCTTCCTTCTGACAAAGCTGCTCAAGATATGGCTCCATTACTTCCTGCGGCACCAAGCGGAACGGATAGTGATGGGTACGCGAGCGAATCGTGCCAATCACCTTGTCTGGCTCGGTGGTGGCGAAGATGAACATCACATGCTCGGGCGGTTCCTCGACGATTTTGAGCAGGGCGTTGAATCCCTGCGGGGTGACCATGTGCGCCTCGTCGAGAATGAAAATCTTATATCGGTCGCGGGCGGGAGCGAAGCCAGCGCGTTCGCGCAGTTCGCGCGCATCGTCCACGCCGTTGTGCGAAGCCGCATCGATTTCGACTACATCAATGGAACCGGCACCGCCGGTGGCCAAATCCTTGCATGATTCGCATTCACCGCACGGGTGCGCGGTTGGCCCTTTCGCGCAGTTGACGCAACGGGCAAGAATGCGCGCGGAGCTGGTTTTGCCACAGCCGCGCGGGCCGGAGAACAGATAGGCGTGAGTGAGCTTACCCTCATCCAACGCGCGCATGAGCGGGACGACAACCTGATCCTGCCCAACAACGCCATCAAACGTATCGGGGCGATACCGACGATACAGAGCTAAAGCCATCTCAACTCACCTTCCGGCACATATTCTTGATGTATCTAAACCTAGCTCAACCGGCACACATATCAACACACATTCACCAGCAGGCGCAAGCATTGAAACCACGCATATCAAGCACCAACGCGCTAATTTAGCCGCACTGCCGCGAAGCTGCGAGCTGACCGGTGAGCGGGTCGCGCCCGTCGCGTTCGATAGCGGCAAGTAAACGGCTTTCGTTGCGTTCACTGCGATACCAATCAACCACCGCCGGAGGTACCAGCATGCGCACCGCACGAGTGCATGCTTGAACCTTCACCGGCAACTGGCCAACATACTCACCGTCAGCCATTAACACCGGCGGCTCATCGCCGTCCTGCGCCCGCGTAATTTCGATGTCACGCACACGCTCCCATCCAAACAGATCCGTGGACAGCAATCGCCCATCATAGGCATGCCGTAATGCTTTGACGACTTCACGGAAGTCTGGCATATGATCCATCCACACCACATCAAGCAAGCCGTCATCAAGGCATGAATAAGGGCAGACCTCAATGCCTCCGCCAATATGGCGAGAATTTGCCACCGTAAGTAGAGGAGTTGTCATGTCCTGCTCTTCAATGGTGCCGTCTGCTCTGGTGAGCTTAACGTGATACCCATAGCGTTTGATGCGCGCCAACTCGATCAGAACTGCCACAAAATAACGCAATGAACCACCCGGAAGGCGCGAGTGGTTGGCTCGGTCGTTGATGCTCGCATCAAGGCCGCATGACAGCATGCCGGAATACATCCGGTCACGCCCGCCATCGCTTGGCCATGTCACACAACCCATGTCAACATTGATATGCGAGCCGCGCACGATGGCACCGATAATGCCCTCAACTGCAGTTCGTACTCTATTAATCGGCAGTTTGAGGCCACGGGCGAAATCATTGCCGGAGCCGACCGCGACGATGCCAAGCGGCTTGCCGCTGGATCGTACCGCGTTGGCGCCCAGCATCATCATGCCGTCACCACCAACCACCACAAGATAGTCGTAGGATGATGCAGCTTCGCGCGCTTTGGCGAGCGAGTCGTCGAAACTGCTGCCCGTCAAATCAATGACATCGAAACCGTGAACCTTGCCGCCTTCGACAAGCAAGTCGAACACTTGTCCGCGGATTTTGCGCCCCTTACCGTTATTCGATACGGGGTTGCCAATCATTGCAACAGCAGGACGCTTTTCTAATTCGCTCATGCTCACACGATAAGCATACGCGCAACACCTCCTTCAGTCACTCACATTCCACAGGGCCAGCACGAGCCGAAACCGCGATTTGCGGCACGAGCGGTACTTGGGTGCCCATAACAAGACGCACTGTCACGTCACCCTCATCCGGCTCATCCGCCTGACACTCAACCAGCGTCACCCCATTCGCCTGAGCCACTGTATTGGCCGTAACACAAGGATTTTCTAAGTCATTCCACCATGCTGTTGCAGCAGAAAAAGCAGCAAGGTCGGCTGCAGATCTGGTTTGCGCATGGCAAATGACAAGATGGCCTGCGGTAGCAGACGCGGTAATGAGCACGGCGACGAGCATGATCAACGCCACGCCCGCCATCGTGCCCGAGCCTTCGTCCTCGGCCATGACGGCCGCGAAGCCGCGCCGTATTCGGCCGATCATGACACCACCCCTACGGCCTTGCCTTCTACTTTTGTGGGAAGTACGCCAAGCGGATCAGGAATTACTGGACAACTGGTAACAACAGTGACCCGCCCTGCCTCGTCGCTCACGTTCACCGTAATCGACTTGCCTGCCACGGCTCGTGCGGCATCACTAGGGTCAACATTCCCGCTACCGGCCACAACCACCCGTGCGGCGGCGGAGGCAGCATCTTGACAGCTGATTGATACGGCCACTGTGCGTGTCAAGCAGAGCAGCAGCACTGCCACAGCCACCACGGCGGGCAATACTGTGGCAAATTCGGCAGTGACAGCGCCCACGTCACACGAGAAGATTCCTCGAACGATTTGCAGAATTCGTCGCCCGCAACGCGATAGCTTTGAAGCCAATCTCGCCGCTACGCTAGGTGCATCTGCAAGCCGCCCGCTGCTACACGACGGCGATAGCTTGCGAACACGACGCGTCATTGTCTTACGACGCATCCTAACCGCCTATACTCAACGCCTGTTTGACGATGTCAAGCAGCAATTTGCGCACAGTTTCAGATTTCATGATGGCAACAAGCAGCGCAGCGAAGCCTGTGGCAGCAACCAAAACGACTGCATATTCAGCTGTAGCAGCGCCTTCGTCGGACTCGGCAGCAAGAGTTCTCATTCTGGCATCAAGCACGCACAGCTTGCCGCTGGCTTGCTCACACATGCGTCCAGCACGCGCCCTTATGCGGGCAAGTATGCCTGTTGTCCCATCATCGTTGATTGGAGTGACTGTACTCATGATTATTCCTTTCCACTATTGTTTCGCCAGCCAGATGGCCGGTTGTCTCACTGTGAGTGACTCGGGCGCACAACCGCAAGCTGTACGAGCAATGTGGACAGAGCCCCCCTAGTTATCCACACCTCGGGAACGTCGTCCACCATTCGTGTGGATAGTTCATTCCTCAATCCACAGGCAGCGCGAGCCCTGCGACACGCCGTCATATCCCGCTAATCGCACACAACGCAACACTGTCTTGGGTTGAATCGCACATAACCACCCAATAATGTCGAACGCGAGTGTGCATATGACCATTTGCACAAAAAATCGAACAAACCGCTTTTTCGGGTTGCAAACGCCTTCTAACGCGCCTAGATTGTGAGGTACAAGGACAACAGAACAGAGCAGAGCCCACAAAGAGTAATGGTCACGAGGACTGGTACGTTGGACGGGCATTGGAAAGACTTACCGTTGCAACGATGATGTTGTGCAGAGATTCTGCTTATGTTGGACTTGGATGAGGAGCCCGCTTCGGCGGGCTCCTTTTTTGCAGCTTGCATATACTCCGCAGGTTATAGGGTTATAGGGCTATAGGCCAAAATGTGTGTCTGAGTGAGCGTGTTATTTGGTGGCATCCGAACTGTTGATAACACTGTGGCCGACACACCGAGATGTAGATAACTGGGGGCTTCGACCACATACCTCTGTTTAGCTTGAAGAAGCGCAATGAATCACGATTCAATCGTGAACATGAACACAGCAACCATCAACGTGCCCCTGCCCAGAGCGGCAAGTAGCGCCAGCTCGGCTCAGTTTGCCTCCAGCGTCCCGATGCCAGGTGCGTCCACTGCCATTGTGCGGCGCACCGATTCCACACCGAGGCCGCATGTTTTCGTGCAATCGCATGGAAACGCAGGCGACGCACTGCAACCGCAAATGCAAGACCGCAGGCAAACGCACGCTAACACGCTGCAGCTCAACAACCTGATCGTTTTCAGCTCACCGAGCGGCGGAGTTGGTCTAAGTACATTGCTAGCACTGACCGCCTTGACCCTGTATCAAAAGCACGTGCAATGTGCGCTACTGGACGCCGATTTGACCGGCGGCGGGCTTGCGGTGCTGCTGGGCGTCGAACATGAGCCAGGTCTGAGCTTGCAGGATCTCGACACGCCACTGGGGCATATCGAAGGAGAGGCATTAAACCTCGAACTGCCACATTGGGAGCACATGCCGGTGCTCGCACACACACCATGGCGCGGCGACAACCCAGACCGTTGGCAGATGCAAGCGGCAACACAGGCCATGTGCGAAGCCAATCAACTGGTTCTGGCTGATGTCGGGCGTGCACAGGCCTTGCAGAACATCCCCGAGTTGGCATTGGTACAGCAGGTGGTGGCCGTTGAATTGTCGGTGCTGGGTCTAGCGCGAGCCAAGGCACATCTGACGGCATTGAGGCGCATTCGTGAATCGTTCGCCGGTTCAACAAGCGTGCCGCAATCCCCGATCATCGTGGCCATGGAACCGCGCGGAGCGCCACGTCGCAGCGCGGCGACAACCGTTGCAACCGCCGAAGCCATCGCCTATCTCGGCGCAGACATATTAGGGCCAGTGCGTCACACGCCAACACTCTGCTCCGACATTTTGGAAGGGCTGGGCATTCGTGAAGTTCCCCGACGCAATCGGCGGGTGGTGGGCGCACTAGCCGAACAGCTGGTCGAGCACTCAACTCAACAGTCAGCCAAACACTCAAGTGAGCAGTTGGGCGAGAAGTCAGCCGAGAGATCGCTCACAGCTGCAAGCAGTTCGTTTGCATGGGAGAGGACATAACATGTCCGCATTGATGCTTGGCCCATTGCAGGAACTGGCGCACGACCCGCGAATCTGCGATGTGGCGGTGACTTGCGATGGACGCGTGTGGGTCGATCAAGGCGAAGGCATGTGTGAATATCATCCGCACATACCGCTGCGATCCCCGCAGGTGGTGCGCGAATATGCGGTGGGGTTGTGCGCGCAACTAGGAGTGAGGCTTGACGACGCACAACCGATTGCGGACGCGGCCAATGAAGATGGCGTGCGTGTGCATGCAGTGATTGCGCCGCTAGTGCCGAATGGCGCGGCCATATCGATTCGCTTCCCCAACCGCGAGTTGCCATCATTGACACGGCTGTGCCAACACGGTCTGTTCCCTGCCGCATGGCTGCCCGTATTGCATGGGCTCGTCTCACGCAAAGCCACACTGCTCATCACCGGCGGCACAGGCGTAGGTAAGACAACGCTGCTCAAGGCATTACTGAGCCATGCCAACGCGGGCGAGCGCATCATCACTGTAGAAGAGGTGCGCGAACTGGGCGTGCTGTCGCTAGCTAACCATGTTTCGCTAATTTGCCGTGAGGCAAATGTTGAGGGAGCAGGAGCCGTGGGTCTTGGCGAACTCGTCAAGGCCACGCTGCGCATGCGACCTGATCGGGTGATTCTCGGTGAGTGCCGCGGCGAGGAGATTGCCGACCTGTTGCGCGCCTACAATTCCGGTCATCATGGCGGGATGACCACACTGCACGCGGACAGCATTGAGCGTGTGCCGTCACGTCTGATTACGCTCGGTTTGCTTGCCGGTCTTTTGCCGGAAGGATTGAGCATGCTGGCCGAGAACGCTTTCGACGCAGTACTGCATCTTGAGCGGGTAGGTGGCATCCGGCGTATCAGTCAGATCGGTCGCTTGACAAGTCAGGGCGGGCGGCTTGCTGGCGAAACGCTGGCCAGCTGGCAAGGCAACGGGCCTCCCACATACTCGCCACTGTGGACGCAATTTGCCGCGCATTGGCAGGAATAACGGCAAGGAAGACAACCAGCGGCAGTCACACGACGACAGGACAGTAACGACAACAACAAGAGCAGCAAAAATGACAACAATAACTAAAAGGAGAGGCTTATGAATCTCGCAGCTATTGGGCTGGCCGTCGCGTCGGCAACGCTGTGTTTCGCATGCAGTCGGCTAAGCCTTGCCCCACATCGTTTTGCCGACTTAAAGAACAAGCCACCGCCCACACAAAATGTGCCGGCGCCCCACATCGGTATCGACGCGGTGATCGCCGCTGTAATCGCGCGCACATCAAGTGGCGGCACGGTAGTTGAGGCATTCGAAGAGCAAGGAGGTATACGGTTTGCAACGCCGCACATCACCGCAGCACGCGCACAGAGCGTGTTGCGCCGATGTGCAAAACATGACGAATCCGAAGAAGATATCGCCCGCGCCGCGCGTCAAATCGCTGCGACCTGCGCGTTAAGCGAGCGATTGGGCTGCAAAATTTCAAGCTGTTTGCAAGCAGCAGCTGAAGCATATCAACGCGAACGCAAGATGCACAATCTTAAGCAAGAGGCGTTCGCCATGCCGAAAGCCACCATACGTTTACTCAGTGCGCTGCCAGCAGTGACCGTAGCTCTGGGCGAATTGATGGGTTCACGCCCGCTGCGCTTTCTGTTCGGCTCCGCACAAGGGCTGCTGTGTCTGCTGGTTGGATTGATTTGGTATGGTTTCGGGCTGCTGTGGACGCAGCGTATGCTCAACGAGTTCGAGACCAGCGCGGACACCTCGTCAATGGTGCCGTTGACGTTACGAATGCTGCACGCAGCACTGTTGCAAGGCTCGTCAATTCCGACAGCACTGGTTGCGGTTGGGCAGAGCTCGCACGGCGATGTGGCGCAGGCATTGCGATTAGCAGGATCAGCGCTTATTGACGGCACAACGTGGCGTGAGGCTTGGATTGTTGCAACTCGCAGTGAAAACGCGGCGGCATGTTCCCACTCGGCCATGCTTATTGCGAATTGCTTGGAGGGTGCTTGGCGGCACGGTTCTTCACCGACGCAACAGCTCACACTGGCGGCTCAACGATTCGACCAAGACGAGTGTTCGGCTATCGAACAAGCAGCTTCGCGCCTGTCAGTGCGGCTGCTTGGCCCCACAGGGCTTTGCTTCCTGCCGGCGTTCATTCTTATTGGAGTGGTGCCTGCTGTCGCCTCGTTCGCGCTATAAGCAAGCGGCGCAAGTAACCGTAAATCATGACGAAATGTAAACCACCTGTTGAACTTTCATTCATTTGCTGGACTATCCTCCAGCTGAACGCTTAGGATAAAACGCATGGCACAGATTTTTGACGCACCCTCAAAAGCGATTCTGCGCAGTCAGATTGCAGAACATATCGCAGAAACGGACAAGAGCGACCGGCGCGAAACCTTGGAAGGTGAGGCTCCGCTGCCCACCGACCGCTTTTTCGACCGCGAGCTGAGCTGGCTCAAATTCAATAAGCGCGTACTTGAACTTGCTGAGGACGAAGACCAGCCACTGCTCGAACGATCGAATTTTGCGGCGATTTTCGCCAACAATCTCGATGAGTTCTTCATGGTGCGTGTGGCAGGCTTGAAGCGCCGCATCGATTCAGGCATCGCCATGTCCTCACCCTCTGGCTTAAGCCCGCGCCAGCAATTACGCGCCATCAGTGAACAAGCGCACACCCTTCAAGACGAGCACGCGCATTACGTAATCGACAACATCCTGCCCGCTCTCGCCGACGAGCATGTGGTGCTGTTGGACTGGGACAAACTCACTGCCGCTGAGCAGGAACGCCTGTCGCGCTATTACCGCCAGCAAGTATTCCCCGTGCTTACTCCGTTGGCAGTGGATCCAGCTCACCCGTTCCCTTACATTTCCGGCGGCTCCATCAACCTCGCAGTGCTGGTGGAAAACCCAACTTCCGGCAAGTCGCACTTCGCTCGCGTTAAGATTCCAGGCAACCTGAATCGCTTGGTGCCGGTGGACGACATGACCGACGAAGAGTCCAAAGAGGAACGATATGGCTTCATCACCATGGAGAACCTCATTATCGCACACCTCGAATCGTTGTTCCCCGGCATGATTGTCAAAGAGGCTCGCTCCTTCCGCGTGACCCGCAACGAGGACATCGACGTGGAAGAGGATGACGCTGAAAATCTGCTCAATGCCATGGAAAAGGAGCTGCTGCGCCGCCGTTTCGGGCCGCCGATCCGCTTGGAAATTTCTGACAAGACCAGCCCGTTCCTCTCACAGCTGCTTGCCGATCAATTGCGCGTAAGCAATGAAGAGGTATATCGCCTGCCCACTCCGCTCGATATGACTGTGCTGTTCGAGCTAAGTGGCATCGACCGGCCGGACTTGAAGAACCGCGCTTTTATCCCGATTACGAATCGTCAGATTGCAGAAGTCGAATCGAGTCGTGCACAGGATATTTTTGCCGCTATTCGCGAACACGACATTTTGTTGCACCACCCGTACGATTCCTTCTCCACGTCAGTGCAGGCGTTCCTCGCGCAGGCCGCCGCAGACCCGAAGGTGCTGGCCATCAAGCAAACGCTGTATCGCACCAGCTCCAATTCGCCAATCATTGACGCACTGGTTGACGCAGCGCACGCGGGCAAGCAGGTGCTGGCGCTGGTGGAAATTAAAGCACGTTTCGACGAGGATGCCAATATCGCTTGGGCGCGTAAACTCGAACGCGCTGGCGTGCATGTGGTGTATGGCATCGTGGGATTGAAAACCCACTGCAAGCTCATCGAGGTGGTGCGTCAGGAGCAGGACGGCTTGAAGCGCTACTGTCACGTGGGCACCGGCAATTACAACCCGAAGACCGCGCGTATTTACACCGATTTGGGGTTGCTGACTTGCGACCCAGTGGTCGGCCAAGATATGACGCGCCTGTTCAACCAGTTAAGCGGTTACGCGCCAAAGTCAAGTTTCCACCGTCTGCTGGTGGCGCCGCGTACTATCCGCACCGGCTTGATTCAGCGGATTCGCCGCGAGGAGGACGCCGCCCGTGCTGGTAAGGAAGCGTGGATTAAGATCAAGGTCAATTCGGTGGTGGACGAGAAAACCATCGACGCGCTGTATCGTGCCAGCCAAGCCGGTGTGAAAATCGACATTGTCGAACGCGGCATCTGCTCGTTGAAGCCTGGCGTGCCTGGTTTAAGCGAGAACATCCGCGTGCGTTCGATTCTGGGGCGTTTCTTGGAACACAGCCGTATCTATGCTTTCTGCAACTCCGATGGCCCGCAGATTGGCGAAGGCCCGATGTCAGGGCCAGAAGTGTGGATTGGTTCGGCCGATCTGATGCACCGCAATCTTGATCGTCGCGTGGAAGCGCTGGTACGCATCACCGCGCCCGAACAGGTGGACGAGCTGCTCAAATACATCGACTTGCAAATGGCCGATTCCACTATCAGCTGGCACATGCAGCCAGACGGCTCTTACGAACTCCATGCCAAGGACGAGGAAGGCCGCCCGCTAGTGGACTGCCAAGAGTACCTGATCAAGCAGCATCAGCGCCGCCCCCGCGCCCACAACTAAAATCGGTGCACGACTGTGAAGCGAGTTATCGAAGCTGCCGGCGGCATTGTGTACCGCCGAAAGCAAGGCGTAGACGGCCAAGGTGGGCACGATGAGCAAAGTGCTCAAAGCAGCCAAAACAACCGAGACGACCAGTTAGGCGAAATCGAAGTCTGTTTGGTGCATCGCCCGAAATACAACGACTGGAGCTGGCCGAAAGGCAAACTCGACCCCAACGAATCGCATCGCCATGCCGCAGTGCGTGAGATCTGCGAGGAAATCGGCATCCCTGTGGCACTCGGACCATATCTTGGCGATGTTGAGTACCCGCTGAATGAAGAGGGCAAGAAAAGTCGGCACACCAAGAATCGCACGGCGGATTCCAAGCATGTGCTGTTCTGGATGGCCACGCCCATCAGCGAAGAGGATGAGCAGCGACTGAGCTCAGCGTTTGGGCCAGTGCGTCGCGCCGATGTGGGGGAAATCGATGAGGTGCTGTGGCTCACTGTGGCCGAGGCGCGAAAAAAACTCTCCCATTCCACCGACAAAGATCTGCTCGCTGCATTCGTTGATCGCATTGAGGAGGGCGCCGAGCAGGCTGTGCCGTTTCTCATTGTGCGCCACGGCAAGGCTGAACCGCGCAAGTCATGGAAAGGCAGCGATGCAAACCGACCCATCACGCCGCGCGGGGCAGCTTGCGCGTTCGCGCTGAGCCGCGAACTCGCCTGTTTTAATCCAGTGCGCCTGTCCACTTCACCGTGGATTCGTTGCATGGAAACCGTCGAAATGTTCTCTTGGCAAACGAACCGACACATGGCCATGCTCGAACCGCTCACCGAGGATGCATTCGCGGCAAGTCCTGAAGCCGCTTGGCAGTGTTTTTATGGCGAGATACTCAATGCCGTTGAACACCACACGCCTACAGCGGTTTGCATGCATAGGCCGGTGATCGGCGGTATGTTCGAACATTTACGTGAGTTGTGTGCCTCGAAAGCGCTGGCCAAACGCTTGATTGCCAAATCGCCTTATATGACCACGGGCACAGCTTTGGTGCTGTTCGCCGTCCCAGAGCAGAGCGACGCAGGCTTGCGTATCATTGATATTCAGAAGGTGGTGCCACTTGTCTACTAGGTCGTCATCGCCTGAAGCATCCAGCGCATCCGAATCCTCCGATTCCTCGGCAGCTGCCGTGGCCTCGCACGCCTCGGCGCGTTCCACTGGTACAGACGCCCACGGCTTCGGCTCCTTGCGCACTTCGGGCGCCGGTTTTGTTCCAGCGATGTTGGGTTCGATGCGCCCCGCGCGTCCAGCACAGCTCGACCCTTCCGTGGCGGACAATATTGCCGGTGGCATGGACCCGCAGGAAATCAGCGAAATCAGTCATCTCTCGGCCGCGGCGCTGTTAGATCGCGTGCGTCACAGCGAAGATCCGACTGTGGTTGAGCGTGTATTGACGTTGGTGGAAACAGTGGGCGTTGATGAAATCGCCGAACTGTGGAGCCGCGCCGAGCCGGATTCGCTACCAGGTATTTTGTGGCGCTTGTATTTGCTGCGCTCGTGGATGAGAACGCACCGCGAGCCCATTGTCAGACTGTGGCGCATGGGCGAGCCGGTAGCAACTAGCGCTTCGGCGATAGCCGGCGTAGATCAGGCGCCCACCGAAGAAGATATTGCGCGCACTGCCGATTCGATTCTTTCGGGCGCATTCACCGGCGATTTCGCCGTAGCGTTGAATCGAGCCGCCGCGTTTACCGATGTAGTGGCGTTGGGTTTGCGCATCGAGGCGAAACGCATGACCGCCCAAGCCGCACAACTCCAACCCAACGACCTCGATGAGGGGAAACGGATTCGCACCACGGCGGCTCGCTTACTGCACACCGCTGGCAATCTCGCCACCACCGCCAAGGATTTTCAGCACGGCGCCACCCTATGGCAACGCGGCAAACTGGAGTAACTATCTGAAAGTAACGCCGAAAATTAGTAGATGCGCTTGGGCTGGAAGCCCTCTTCCTTCAACGCTTCCAAGACGCGCTCGATGTGATCGGGGCCGTTGGTCTCAACGGTGACACCGAGGGAGACCGAGTTCGTGTAATGCGCGGAGGCCTTGAACTGGTCGTGGTCGAGCGCAATGACGTTGGCGCGTTCGCGGGCGAGCAGCGTGGCCACTTTGACCAACTGGCCGGGAGTGTCAGGCAACTCGACCTCGAAGTTCATGATGCGGCCGCGGGCAATCATGCCCTTTTGGATAACTGCGCCTATTGTGACGGTGTCGATGTTGCCACCGGACATGATCGGCACCACCACGTGCGGCCCGGCTGCGGTGGCGAACTTGCGCGAGCGCAGGTTCAGGTGTTCAAGCGCGGCCAGTGAAACCGCACCGGCGGCCTCGACCACGAGCTTGTGCTTCTCGAGCATGAGCAGAATCATCTCGTTGATGTCGCGCTCGGTGACGGTGACCAGATCGTCCAAGAACTCGTTCAGCAGTGCGAACGTCAGGTCGCCCGGATGCTTGACGGCCACGCCCTCGGCGGAGGTGACCACCTGATCGGCCGGCACCACATGGCCGGCTGCGAAAGAGCTCTTGAACGCGGGGCTGCCTTCGGGGATGGCACCGATCACGCGCACTTCGGGCTTGAAGGTCTTGACGGCGAGCGCCACGCCCGCGCCCAAGCCACCGCCGCCCAACGGCACGATGATGTCGGTGACGTTCGGCACGTCTTCGAGGATTTCCATGGCAATGGTGCCTTGGCCGCACAGCACTTCGTAATCATCGAAAGGCGGCACGTAGATCATGCCTTCCTTTTCACTCAGTTCGGCGGCGTGCGCGGCGGCCTCGTCGAACACATCACCCCAAAGCACCACGTCGGCACCGTAGGCCTTGGTGGCGTCCACCTTGAGTGGCGGGGTCATGGTGGGCATGCAGATGGTGGCTTTCGCGCCGCGCTCCCGGGCGGCGTAGGCCACGCCTTGCGCGTGGTTGCCGGCGGAGGCGGTGACGATGCCGCGGGAAAGTTCCTCTTGGGACAGGGATGCGATTTTGTTGTAGGCACCGCGGATCTTGAAGGAGCCGGTGACCTGCAGGTTCTCGGGCTTGAGCAGAATCTCGTGGCCGGTCATGTCGCTCAACACAGGGGAGGCGATGATTTCGGTGTGACGAGCCGTGCCGTTCAACCGTTCGGCGGCGAGTTTCAACTCCGCCGCATGGTCGCGCCGCAATGCCTTCAATACATCCTTTTGTTCCATAAGGCGCATTCTAGGTGAGCCGTGCGTCATTGCGCGCAATCCCCCCTCGTTTATGGACAGCGCTAGTCGTTTGAGATAGAAGACTATCGTGTTCTTCGACATGAAACGACGTTTTCTGACGATTGCGAAGTGGCAGAAGGGCGCACGCCGCTCAGGCAGGGGCAGACTATAGCCGAACGACACAACACCTTTCCAAGCCCGCATTCGTCTGTTCACGGCGGCATCGTGTAAAATCAGCACCTCCCACACGGCGGCATCGTGTAATATAGAGCATATCCACACGGCGGCATCGTGCAATACGGGGTAATATGTTCAAACGCAAAATCCTGAAAGACCTTGAAAATTGGCGAAATACCTCAGCCGGGCACACCGCGGCGCTCATCGAGGGCGCCCGTCGTATCGGCAAGAGCACCGCCGCCAGAGCATTCGGCGAGAGCGCATACGAATCGTATATTCTCGTGGACTTCTCACAGGCCCCGAACAGCGTGCTCGACATCTTCAACACCCAGCGCGACGATCTGGACACGTTCTTCATGATGCTGTCCACGTATTACCGCACCAAACTGCACGAACGCCGCTCCCTCATCATCTTCGACGAGGTGCAACTCCACCCGCCCGCGCGCGAAATGATCAAGCACCTCGTGGCCGACGGGCGTTTTGACTATATCGAAACCGGCTCCCTCGTCTCCATCAAACGTAACGTTCAAAACATCCTCATCCCCTCAGAGGAACGCAAGATGGAAATGGGGCCGATGGATTTCGAGGAATTCTGCTGGGCGATGGGCGAAGAGCTGCTCTACGAGACCATACAACAAGCATTCAAAAGCCTCACCCCACTGCCCGACGCATTGCACAAGCGTGCCATGCGCCTGTGGCGTGAATACGTGCTGGTGGGCGGCATGCCCCAAGCGGTGGCGGAATACGTTGACAGCCGCGATTTCGGGCAGGTCGATGTCATCAAACGCGACATCCTCAGCCTCTATGCGGACGACATCGGCAAGTTCGCGAACGGCGACGCGGGCAGGGTGCGCAACATCTTCACGCAAGTTCCAGCCCAACTGTCCAAACATGAACGCAAGTTCACCCTGGCCTCACTCGACAAGGACGCCCGCATGCGCGAGTATGATGCCGCCTTCTTCTGGCTTGACGACGCGCGACTGATCAATCTGTGCCGCAACGCCACCGACCCCACCGTGGGGCTGAGGCTTTACGAAGACAGCTCGTCGTTCAAATGCTACATGGGCGACACCGGTCTGCTGGTCGCCCAGACCTTCGCAGACCGCAAGGCCACACCCGACGATGTGTATCGCAACATTCTGTTCGACAACATCGGCGTCAACGAAGGCATGCTCATGGAAAACGCGGTTGCCCAGCAACTTCGGGCAGCGGGGCATCGGCTGCTGTTTTTCTCGCGGTATGCCAAGGGCGACGCCGCTCGCACCATGGAAATCGATTTCCTGATTGTGCGCGAATACGACAACGCCGCGATGAAACCGCGCGTCAGCCCCGTGGAAGTCAAATCGACAAAGCGGTACGGCACATCGTCTCTGGATAAGTTCCGTTCCTCGTATAGCCAACGACTGGGAAAACAATACATCCTGCACCCACGTCAGCTTGCTGCGGAAAGCGAGCTCATAAAACTGCCGTTATACATGAGCCGATGCCTGTAACCATTGCACATCGCGAACGGCGCACATTACAACCATTGCACATCGCGTGCGCCGCTAGTCCTTTGGCGCAATCCCCCTCGCCACAAACGTCTGGCGAATATCGCGCGCGATTGAAAGGCAGCGGGACTTTGCCATGCCGGCCTGCATCCCCACGGTTGCGAGATCCGCCAACTCGATATTCTTGCCCTTGCCGTTCACTGCGGTCGTATGCTCTGCGTTCATGCCGGGATTTTCCGTTAGATCATATGCGGGAGAAAGCGTCCAGCGGCCTGTTTCTTCCTCATAGAGATAACTGAAATTTTTCGCATGGTCGTCACGATTGCCCGCAAACACGTTGAAGCACATGAGCCTGTAGAAGCGTTCGCAATCTTCCGGATTGTCGGTGATACGCATGGTCAATCGCATAAGCAGAGCATAATCAAGATTCGCCAAACGGTGCGATGTTTCAAGCAGACCCCCAGCGGAAACCATATGCACTTTGTGCACTTTGTGCACTTTGGACGTTCCGGTATCGGTTTTGACGCGATCGAATCTTTTCACACCAAAATAGCCGGGACACTGGCTGGACGGGAACAGCCTCGTCTCAGGCATGGTAATGCCGCATTCCTTCGCAAGCAACGACAGCTGATACTCCTCTTTGCCGATATCCACCCCATCCACGGAAGACGGAAATTTGACGATCCAATCTTCACCATCGATGTTCGTCATGATTTTGGGACGAGCACCGCCGGACGAGCCGCCAAGTGCGAACAAGCGGTCAAGATCCTCGGAAAAATCCGTGCTCAGCAGACTTGCGCATTCGCGCGCGATATCGTCCAGATTGGTGACGAGATGGGTTTCCTTAAGTTGCGTTTCAGGCTGGTATTCCAGCGCGCCCATTCCGCTGGAACCGACAATGGAGAGTCTGGTCAGCATCCCCACGGAGTGCGGATCCACACCATGTTTGCGCAACAGGCGATCCGTCAGCAAGCGACCCCACCCATCCGGCATGCTGTCATCGAATACTCCGAACATGCCATACAGCGGGTCGCGATTGGCGATATAAACGCCTTTGCGCAACGGCAGACTCAACGGGCTGATGCTGAATCCATCCCGCAACCAGTCCTTATCATAGGAGAAGGCCATCGTGCCGCTGGGCGACAGGGTGACGGTTCCAACCTGCCTCCCTTGCACAAGCACGGACAGCCGTTCGACGTCACGAATCCGCATGTCGACTTTGGTCATGCTCGGCCACCGCCTTTCCGCTTTCGCGCGGCCTCAACGTCTTCGAGGGTTTCGTAATATGGATTCGCGAACAGGCCGGCGAAATCAGCTTCACAATCCAGCGCAAACGCGATATTGACCAGCGACGTCAGCGATATCTCATGTATCTGCTCAAAACGACGTATGGAGCCAAGGCTCACGTTGGCTGCTTTGGCGAGTCGCTGCTGGCTCATGTGATGTTCCTTGCGCCGTTGCACCATACGTTCGGCAATCGCCTTGGTGACATCGCCTGGCAGTGGCTCATCGAGTAAGAAATGCATACTAATATATTAGCAATTACTGCCCGTTTTGTGCAAAATTGCTAATATATTGGTAGTTTCAGAACTGCGAAAGCGTCGGAGGTGACCCCATTCCCTGTCGCACGGGCAGGGGTCGGTTATAGCCGAATGACAACGCCCTCCCAAGCTTCGAGCTCACCCTTGGACAGCGAGGCGGCGGCCTGTAACGCACCCTGGGTGGCAATGACGATGTGCGATTCAGACACCTCGGCCGACCCAGCCGCACCGACCACCCCAGCCGCTTCGAGCAGGGCGGCGGATTCGGCGGGAATGCGCGCGCAACCGCCGGACACGTTGACCATCACCAGCAACGTGACGCCTTCGAGCGTGCGGGTGAAGGCGTATACGTGTTCGTCGCGGGCGTCCACCAAACGCCAGTCACCGGCGGCGACAATGGGATTGTCATGCCGCAACGCAATCAACCGCTTATAGAAGGCATAGACGGAATCGGGGTCGCCGACCGCCGCCGCGGCATTGATTTCGACATGGTTCGGGTTCACATCAATCCACGGCTCACCCGGCGCATCGGCGGGCATGAAGCCCGTACGAGCGGAAGCGTCCCACTGCATTGGGGTGCGCGAATTATCGCGGCCTATCAGAGCGAGAGCCGCCATCATCGATTCGCCGGATTGGATCTTCGCCTCTTCGACACGCTGACGATACGCATTGAGTGCCTCCAAGTCGCGGTATTGGCCCAGCGAGGTGAAATGGGCGTTGGTCATGCCCAGTTCCTCACCCTGGTAGATGTAGGGCGTGCCGCGATGCAGGTGCAATAGCAGGGCGAACGCCTTGGCGGAGGCGACGCGCGCCTGCTCGCTCGAATCGTCACCCCAACGCGAGACCACGCGCGGCTGGTCATGGTTGCAGAAAAACAGGCTGGCCCAGCCGGCCTTCGCCACGGCTTGCTGCTGTTCAGCCATTTCGCGGCGCAGGTTGGCCACCTTGAACGGCACCACGTCCCATTTGGAAGCCGGCCCCTGATCAACGCCCACATGGTTGAACTGGAAAAGCATGTCCAGCTCGCCGTTGGCCGGGTCGGTGATGTGCTCGTTGCGCGGTGGCGTGACGCCAGGCGCTTCGCCCACGTTCATATACCCCTCGCGTCCCTCGAACACTTCGCGGCGCATTTCTGCCAAGAACTCATCCACACGCGGGCCGTCGGAGCAGAAGGGGAACGGGCTGGAATAGCCCTCGGGGCCAACCGGGTCGTCAGCAATGGTGGAGCCGAGTTCGCCCGGAAGTCTGCCGTCTGCGTCAACCACTTTGGAAATCTGGGTGATCACGTCCATACGGAAGCCGTCAATGCCGCGATCCATCCACCAGTTCATCATCTTGTAAACAGCCTTGCGCACCTCGGGGTTCTCCCAGTTGAGATCCGGCTGCTTTTTGGAGTATTGATGCAGGAAGTATTCGCCGCGCTCAGGGCAGTATTCCCACGCGGAGCCGCCGAAATAGGAACCCCACTGGTTCGGTTCGGCGCCTGGCGCGCCCGGCTCATGACCTTCGCGGGCTGGCCTCCACCAATACCAGTCGGCATGCGGGTCGTTCTTGTCTTTCGACGCCTCGAACCAAGCGTGCTCGTCGGAAGTGTGGTTGACCACCAAATCCATCACAATCTTCAAACCACGCTTGTGCGCTTCGGCAAGCAGCTCGTCCATGTCTTCCATCGTGCCGAAAAGCGGGTCAATATCCTGATAATCGGCAATATCGTAGCCGTTGTCGTCCTGAGGTGACTTGTAAACGGGGGAGAGCCACAGCACATCCACACCGAGGCCGACCAGATAGTCCAGGCGGCTGGTGATGCCTTTGAGATCACCAATGCCGTCACCGTTGCTGTCTTGGAATGAGCGCGGGTAAATCTGATATACCACCGCGTTCGCCCACCACGGATTCGGGGTGGCGCCGTTGGTGCGGATGGAATTGTCAAGTACAGTGCGTTGCGCGGCGGTCATGACGTACCTTTCCTTTCTGCTTGAATACACCACCGTATTCGATCCACAATATTTAATCCACGGTATTAGATGCTGCACGTGCTGCAACCGAGCGGCGAACCGCAAAAAAGTCAGCGAGTGCTGCGCCGCATTCAGCTTGCATGATGCCGCCGAACACTTCAGGGCTGTGGCCGATGTGCGGGTCGCGCGGAATATCCCACACGGAACCGCATGCACCGAGCTTGGAATCCCACGCACCAAAGACGATGCGGCCGATGTGGGTAGCAACACACGCGCCTGCACACATCGGGCACGGTTCCAGTGTGACGACCAGAGTGCAGTCGGCCAGGTTCCAACCATGTTTGCCTGATTGGGCAGCGGCGCTAGTTGCAGTTGATTCAGCTGATGCAACAGTTGCAGTTGCGGCAGTTCTAGCTGTGTTAGCTATATTAGCCGCCGCTTGACGCATAGCAATAATTTCAGCGTGCGCAAGAGGGTCACCCTCAGCTTCACGAGTGTTATACCCTTCGCCAATCAGCTGGCCTTGTGCATCAAGCACCACCGCGCCCACCGGCACGTCACCAGCAGCCGCAGCCTTAGCCGCCAACTGAAGGGCTTGTTTCATTGCTTCATCAACACTCATGATTATTCAGTCTAGGCAAACCCTCCAATCACCCTTCCCAGCTCTCTTCCCAGCTCCCCCGAATAACACTTCCACTCAGCCCCGAATCACCTTCAAATCGGAACCAATACTCTGCTCGCAAACAACAAATCGGACAAGTTTGTGTCTAATTGGTCATCATGTTGGAAACGTAACGTTGCGCTAACCAACCTTCATATATTGTGAAAGTATCCCCTTTGTCACCTAGGTAGCTCATTTAGGTAAGTCATCTATGTAAGGAGAATTGTGGCCG
Organism: Parabacteroides merdae; assembly: GCA_963623245.1. Lineage (GTDB taxonomy): Bacteria > Actinomycetota > Actinomycetes > Actinomycetales > Bifidobacteriaceae > Bifidobacterium. The sequence continues at coordinate 26,613 of CAVFKU010000002.1, read as the reverse complement.
TTGTCGAACTGACCCTATGCATCATTGCCGTCGTGGTGCTCTCCTCGTTCCTCAGCCGTTTTATTCCCAAAGTATCAACGCCACTAGTGCAAATTGTGTTAGGCGCGGCGGCCGCATGGCTACCTTTCTTCCCTGAACTTGAGCTCAATCCTAATGTGTTTATGGTGCTATTCATTGCACCACTGCTATATATCGAAGCGCATAATATCAATAAAACTGAGCTGCTTCGAACATTGAAACTCAGCCTTTCATTGGCTATCGGGCTGGCCATTGTCACCATGGTTGTCGTAGGGCTTACTTTGAATGCCATCTGGCCGGCAGTGCCACTGGCAGCCGCGCTGGCATTAGGTGCTGCACTTGCCCCCACCGATGCGGTGGCTGTCAGTTCTTTAGGCAAAGAGGCCTCGCTTTCACCGCGGCAACGCAGCGTTCTCGAAGGTGAATCACTGTTCAATGACGCTTCTGGCGTCGTCGGTTTCCAGTGCGCTATTGCAGCAGCCATAACCGGCACTTTTGCTGTAGGCACAGCCACGGGCATGTTTGTCATCTCATTCTTCGGCGGCGCATTATTTGGCATAGTTGTGGGATTGGTTATTAACTGGGTTTTTGAAGCTGTGCGCTCACTCGGTTGGGAGACCACCACCACGCGCATTCTGATGGAATTATTCCTGCCATTCCTACTGTATGTTGGCGCAACACAATTGCAGGTTTCCGGCATTATGGCTGTCGTCACCGCCGGTCTGCTAGTGCGTTTCGATCATACGGGCGTAGGGCCAAATGTGGCACGCACTAATATCGTGTCATCTAGCGTGTGGGGTGTGCTCTCGTTTACATTAAATGGCGCGGTGTTCATTTTGTTGGGCATGCTGTTACCGGGAGCAATGACTGCCAGTTGGTCTGATCCAGACGTAAGCAATGGGCTGCTGCTGGGCATTATTGTGTTGATTACTGTTGTGGCTACTGTGCTGCGTTTTGTGTGGGTGGCACTGATGCTGCGTATAGCACCTGACGAAGCTACCGGCAAACGCCGTAAAATGACGCCCCAGCGGTGGCGCTCAGCTACGGTGATGACATTCGGCGGGCCAAAAGGCACCATCACTTTGTCACTTATGCTCACCATCCCATACGTGCTCTCTTCAGGTGAAGCCTTCCCCATGCGCGACGAAATGATTTTCATCGCCTCAGGCGTTATTATCCTGACATTACTGCTCACCAACTTCGGGCTGCCATTGCTTGCCCCCAGTAAAGAAAAAGGTAATGCAACTGAACTTAGCCCCATCACCATCGAAGTGCTGCGCCGCACAGTGGAAGAGCTCACCGAACGCATCACACCGCAGAACCGACGTGCTGTGCTGATGGTCATCGATTCCTACACCAAGCGCATCGGCCGATTGAAAACGCATGCTGGCATGGTTGATTCCGCTGGTTATACGCAATTGCAAATACAGGCCTTGCACTGGGAAAAAGAGTTCGTGCGCGACAAGCTGGCTGAAATCAGAACTAATCCAAATCCCGTCAAAGCAGAACAAGAGTTGAACGTGGAGGCGTGCGAGCGCATTCTCGATCAGGTGATGAACTCATTGCGTCACGTCGAAGCAAACCCCGAATCAGGGCATGCTGTTTCGCAGGTTCGCGGGCGTTTGCGTGGCTTGCGCCACCGTGGTATGAACCTCGCCAAACGTGCCGTCAATCGCATCCGCCGCACCACGCCACTGGTGAGCGAAAGCGAAATCATGGCCCGCACGCTCGCACTGCAAGCACAGGCCATCGAATACGTTATCCAGCGCTTGAGCGAGGAGATGAGCCGTAGCACCTACGATACGGAATTCTGTTCGGCGCTGATTCTCGACTACCGTCGCGCGGAAGCGTCCCTGAGGGCGCGGCCGGATGTGGAACGCAGCTCGGAGGCGGCCGATCAGGCAATGGAGATCAAGAAGGAAAGTTACGGCATCGAACTGAGTGTGGTTCAGGACATGCTTCAGGCCGGCGACATCACCCGCGCCCAAGCCAAGGCCCTGCGCCGCAACATTTACGTGATGCAAGTCGACGCCGACTCCGGCATCTAGTCAGTTAGTTCCTTAAGCACCTCGATCAGAAAAAGCTCTCGCAAAAAGCGAAGCAATATTCTCTACTGTCATATGTGAACAATCTTTCGAACCCCACCTTTGCAGAAAGCGTTGACATCGACATTTTTTGTAAGTGCGAGAAGCGTCAACGGCCGTGCGAGCGACTTGCATAAAGAAAACCCCGGTGGCGAACCACCGGGGCCAGAGAAAGGAGAGAAGAAGAATGGTTCAATTATCGGAACTTGCGCTCCTGTCGGCCATTGCTGACAATACTAGATAACCACACGATTCTGTATTTATCGCTGGGTTTATCTGGTAAGTTCCTGAAAATTCTGTTCGTTGGGTGTGGGCATTAAACTTGGCACAAGTACATTGACCACAATATCATTTGCGCGTGTGAGGAGCTCGTATGCTGCTATCCGATCATGACATTCTGGCCGCACAGGCCGAAGGGCATATTTCGCTTGACCCGTGGACGCCGGAAATGGTTCAGCCCGCTTCAATCGACGTGCGGCTCGATCGGTTCTTCCGTCTGTTCAACAACCACGCCTACACCTATGTGGATCCCGCGGAGAACCAAGGCGCGCTCACCGAGCAGTTCGAGGTGAACGCTGACGAACCGTGGATTCTGCATCCGGGCGAGTTTGCGCTCGGCTCCACTTGGGAATATGTCAAGCTCGACGCGAGCGTGGCCGCGCGCTTGGAAGGCAAGAGCTCGTTGGGGCGCTTGGGCATTCTCACCCATTCCACGGCCGGCTTCATCGACCCGGGCTTTGAAGGGCACATCACGCTGGAGCTTTCCAACGTATCGACGTTGCCGGTGAAGTTGTGGCCGGGCATGAAAATCGGCCAAATGTGCTTCTTCCAGCTAAGTTCGCCGGCCGAGCATCCTTATGGTTCGGCGGGCACCGGCTCGCACTATCAAGGTCAGCGCGGGCCGACACCAAGCCGTTCCTATGAGCATTTTTATCGCGCGCAGATCACCGACTGATTGATTCAACTAACAGCTGACGCAATAAGCCCGTTACTCCACTCAACTGGCCTATCATCAAATAGTCCCATCATGTAACAGGACTATCAGAACTTAGCAATCTAGGAGATCCGCCACAATCGCCTAGCGGCGTGCGGCCATCGCCCGTAGGACGCATTTGCGCAGTTCGGAGGCGACGAGCACGAAGGCGGCCAAGCCGATGCACTCCAGCCAAGCCATGGCCGACAGCGGTGTGGTGCCGAACGCCGTGTTGAGGAACGGCACGTAAATCACCACCAGTTGCAACACCGCGGACAGCACAATCGCACCCCACAGCCAACGGTTTGAGAACAGGCCGACGAACGCCGACTGCAGGTGACTGCGCGAGGCAATCGCGTTGAACAGCTGCGCAAACACGAGAATGGTGAAGCCCATCGTGCGAGCCTCGACCATCTGCGCCTCGTGGCCGAGTGCGTCGACGGAACGGTCAGTGAACAGGCCGCCGCTTAAATGCATATCCATGCCGATGAGCGTGACGGCCGCCATGACGATACCGATGAAGATGATATCGCCCCACATGTCGGCGTCAATCACACGCTCGCTGGTTTTGCGCGGGGAACGGTTCATCACGTCTTCGGTCTGTGGATCGACGCCCATGGCGAGCGCGGGCGCCGCGTCGGTGAGCAGGTTGATCCACAGCAACTGGGTGGCGAGCAACGGCACGGTGACGCCGCTGACGCCCGGTTGGGTGATGCCGAGCCAGCCGGCCAGCACCACGCCGAAGAACACGGTGAACACTTCGCCCACATTGGAGCTGAGCAGATAGCGCAGGAACTTGCGGATGTTGTCGAAGATCACGCGGCCTTCGCGCACGGCGGCGACGATGGTGGAGAAGTTGTCGTCCGCGAGGATCATCGTGGCGCTTTGCTTGGTGACTTCGGTGCCGGTGATGCCCATGGCCACGCCGATGTCCGCGGTTTTGACGGCCGGGGCGTCGTTGACGCCGTCGCCGGTCATGGCCACGATGTTGCCTTGGCGTTGCAAGGATTCGACGATGTTGAGCTTGTGCTCGGGGGCGACACGCGCGAACACGGATGTCGTGGCGGTGGCACGGTCGAAGGCCGCTTGATCGTCGGCGAGTTGGTCCAGCTGATCGCCGGTGAGCGCCGTGCCGTCTTCGCCAATAATGCCCAAGTCCCCTGCAATGCGTGCGGCGGTGAGCGGGTGATCGCCGGTAATCATCACCGTGCGAATGCCGGCGCGGTGCGCCTCGGCCACCGAATCACGCACTTCGACACGCGGCGGATCGATGATGCCGACCATGCCAGCCCAGATCATGTCGTTTTCGATGGCGTTGCTTTGTTCAGCAATATCCGCAATCTGCCCTGCAGCATTGCTGGCGATGCCTGGCACTTCGGTTAGGGAGTTCGTTTCCAGTGGACGGTATGCCTGGCCCAGTGTGCGGTAGGCTTCGCCAGAAAGCCGCTCCACATTCGCAAGAATCGTCTGCCGGTCACCTTCAGTCAACGGGCGAACCGCACCGGCGACGGCGACGCGCGTGCAGTAGCCGAGCAGCAGGTCGGGCGCGCCTTTGGCAAACACCGTCAACTTGCCGGCGTCGGCGTTGTCTTTGGCGATCACCGACATGCGCTTACGTTCCGAAGTGAACGGAATCTCCGCCACGCGCTGGAAGTTCGCCATCCTGCGATCGGCTTTCACCTTGCGTGCGGCCACGATAAGCGATACTTCGGTGGGATCGCCCACGGCGTGCCATGTTCCTTCGCTTTCACGCAGCTCGCCGTCATTGGCCAGCACACCCGCGCCAAGTGTGGCCAGTACTTCCGTTTTCAAGTCTTGCGCGACCGGGGAATTATCGTCCCCATCAATCATCACCATGCGCCCCTCGGGTGCATAGCCGGTGCCGGTGATCTGCACTTCGCCGCTTGGGGTGACCACGCGCTCGACGGTCATCTCGTTGCGCGTCAACGTGCCGGTTTTGTCCGAACAAATCACCGAAGCGGAACCCAGCGTCTCCACCGAGTGCAGTTTCTTGACAATGGCGTGGTGCGCGGCCATGCGTTGCACCCCGAGCGCGAGCACCACGGTGAGAATCGCGGCCAGTCCTTCCGGCACCGCGGCGACGGCCAACGACACGGCCAACAGCAGCGATTCGATGACATCGTGCACATCGCCGAAGCCCTCCATAATGGCGAGCGCGGCCAGCACCACCACGGCAATGGCGCACACGGCCAACCCCAACACTTTGGAGACGTAATCCATCTCCTTTTGCAACGGGGTTTTCTCATCCTCCGCGGCGGAAAGCAGATCGGCGATTTTGCCGACCTGGGTGTTCATGCCGGTGCCGGTGACGATGGCGCGTCCTGTGCCTTGGGTGATGGAGGTACCGTTGAATACCATATTGGCGCGGTCGCCCAGCGCCTTGGCTTCGCTCAGCGTGTCCGGCTTTTTGCCCACGGCGACACTTTCACCGGTCAGGCTCGCTTCGGCAACGCGCAGGGACGCGGCGGCGAACAGGCGCGCATCGGCCGACACGGAATCGCCTTCGCCGAGCACAATCACGTCACCCGGCACCACGTCGGTGGTGTTGATGGGGCTGATGGCGCCGTCTCGCAGCACATTGGTCTGCGGTGCGGTCATTTGGGCGAGCGCCTCGACGGCCTGTTCGGCTTTGGCTTCCTGAATATAGCCAAGCACAGCATTGACGATAAGAATGAGCACGATGACGATGGCATCGAATGGCAGCGCTTCGCCGCTGGCTGCACCGGGCTCGGCGTTCATGCGTTCGACAACCCAAGCAATCACCGAAATCACCGTGGCGGCGAGCAGTAAATATACCAGCGGATCTTTGAACTGTGCGAGGAACTTCTTCCATTTCGGCACCGGCGGCGCACTGGTAAGTTCATTGGGTCCGAAGCGTTCAAGCCGACGTGCCGCTTCGGTGGCGCTTAAGCCCGTGGTTGGGTCGACGTCGAGCGCTTGGGCGACGGCGTGTGCGTCAGTCAGTGAGGGGTCGGTGTCAAGCGCATAAGGGGCTTGCAGTTCTTCGTTGGATTGCATCGAAGCGATGCGAGAGGATTGATCATTATGTTGATCAACCATGGTGATCTCCTTGAGAGCGCCGCGGAGTAGTCAACCCTTCTTACGTTTTGCGTTTTTCTTATACGTCTGCAACAGGGCTGCGCGGTTGTGGACGACGAAGCGAATACCTCGACGCATGTTCTGCCATTATCCCACACACTGCTTTCCTGTAATGATGCGCCGCGCAATGATATGTAGTTATTTCGCGCAGCGTGTCGCAACTGTCTTCGCAGACGTTTGGCGCGGGGTGCTGGGACAATGAGGCGTATGGCAATGAAGAAAGGACCGACCAAGGGGTCGGGTGGCAAACATCGCAACGCGCTTCGAGGCAAGGGGCCGACGCCAAAAGCCGAAGATCGCGTGTATCACAAGGCGTATGCGGCCAAGAAGGCCGCCGACCGGCGCAAGATGGCCGATCCACGGCTTGCGGCTCGCCGTCGCGCCGACAAGTTCGCTTCCGGCGACACCGCCGACCTGGTGTTCGGGCGCAATTCGGTGCTTGAGGCGTTGCGTGTGGGCGTGCCTTCGTCCGCACTGTATATTCTTTCGCGTATCGAACATGACGACCGCACCCGCGAAATCGTGAAAATCGCAGGTATGAATGGCTTGCATATGCTGGAGGCCGACCGTCTGGAGATGGATCGCATCGCCAAATCCGGCAACCATCAGGGTGTGATTCTGAAAGTGCAACCTTATCAGTATTCCTCACTGGCCGAGCTGGCTGATCGCGCCGAAAAGAAGGCGCGTGCAATGGAGGCGGCCAATTCTGAAGTCGCGCGCATCGCCGCGCGTCCGCTGTTCATTGCGCTGGACGGTGTGACGGATCCACAGAATCTGGGCGCGGTGATTCGTTCGGCGGCGGCCTTCGGCGCGAACGGCGTGATTCTGCCCGAGCGGCGTGCCGCTTCGGTGACGGCGGCGGCGTGGAAGGTCTCGGCTGGTGCGGCGGCGCATTTGCCGGTGTGCCGCGTCGTGAACCTCACCAAGGCGATTGAAAGCCTTAAGGAGCGCGGCTATTACACCGTGGGTCTTGACGGCGGTGGCGACGCAATCGTGGGCGAAACTGGGTTTGAAACCGATCCGCTAGTGGTGGTGCTCGGCTCGGAAGGCAAGGGGTTGAGCCGTTTGGTGCGCGAAGCGTGCGACGCCATTGCGGGCATTCCGATTTCCAATCAGGTCGAATCGCTCAATGCTTCGGTCGCCGCTGGCATCAGCCTGTATGCCGTAGCTGTTGCTCGCCGCAAAGCGGCAAGCAACCGTCGCGCGTAGCGCTCCCATCGCCTATACAAAGCCCACCCGAAATGACGGGGGAGGCAACCGAAGTCAGTGGCTCCAGACCGCCGCGTCGGGGTCGTCGTCGGGGTTGTATCCGTCGTCGTCAGGGTCGTTGTATGAAAACTCGTCGTCAATGACGCCTGCATCGGCCTCTTCGAGAAGTGCGTCAATGTCCTTCTTGTCCAGTTTGTAGCTGGGCAGCACGTCTTTGATATAACTCTTGACTGCTTCGGCCATTGGCACATCGTGACCGGCCTGCTCGGCTAAATACCAGCGATGCGTCAGCACCTCGTGGAAGAACTGAGCCGGTTCGATCTGCGAACGGTATTCGCGCGGAATCATGCGCACCGTCGGCTCGAACACCTCACGCATCCAATCGGTGGCGACAATTTCCAACTCCTCGCCCTCACGCCATGTGGAGGCGCGATACGCGTCCAAATCGTTCAACAGGCGTCGCGCCTGATTCTCCTGCACATCAAGGCCGGTCAAACGCAGCAGCTTGCGCGAGGCATATCCGGCATCGACCACACGCGGACGCACCAGAACGCGCTTGCCATCCTCGGCGGTTTTCATCTCCAGCTCGTCCACGTCGAAACCCAATTCGTTGAGCTTGTCGACGCGCTTCTCGATCTTCCACATTTCGTCAGGGCTAAACTTATCGGTGTCGGTCAACGTGCTCCACAGTGAGTGGTAGCGCTCGACCAGTCGGTCGCCGATTTCGATTTCGTCCACTTCGCCAGGCAATAGTTGGCCGGAAGCGAGATCCATCAGTTCGCCGATGATGTTGGTGCGTGCCAGATCGATGTCGTATTCGCGCTGGCCTTCGGTGAGGTTCAGTTGCAAATCGCCGGTTTCGGCGTCCACCAGCCACGCGGAGAAGGCATCAGCATCACGCAAGAACAGCACGTTTGACAGCGACACGTCACCCCAATAAAACCCGCTCAAGTGCAACCGAACCATCAACACAGCCAGCGCGTCAATCAGACGTTCCGCAGTGTCAGGGCGCAGGTTGCGCGCGAACAGGGCACGATATGGCAGGGAGAACTTCAGGTGTTTGGTAACCAGAATCGCTTCGAGCGGCTCACCGTTCCTGTCGTGACGACCAGTAACGACGGCGATTGGCGTGACAGCGGGCAGTTCGAGCTTCTGCACACGGCGCAAAATCTCGTATTCGCGCTCGGCCATTTGACGCGTGATTTCCTTCATCGCATACACATCATTGCCCACATGCACAAAACGCACCACATGGCGTGAAATACCTCGCGGCAAATTAGCCAGCAAATCCTTGGGCCAAGTGGCAAGCGGCTGATGCCAAGGCAGCGTGAACATCTTCGGGTTTGAGCTTGCAGCAGTGATGGTCAAAGCCTGCGGTTCGATGGAGTTATCGTGCTCATCCTCCGCGGTGACGGATGTGGCCTTTGCCGCTCGCGGGTCCAACTGCGATATATTCAGGGAAGCTTGCATCATGATTTCCAATTCTAACCATGCCACCACCCGACTTGTTCTAGGGTCAAGCAAATGACGAACAAAAGAAGCCCCGCTTCGTAGCGGGGCTTCTCCAACGAGACGGTTAGAGAGGAAGAGAGAACGTCTCGTTTAATGGTTGACCGAACCTGTTGCGGCTCAGCCAAGTATGGTATCAACCACCCGCCAAACCGAAGCTCAGCGGTTGGTCACTCGACTTAGTTCAGACGCAGCTCGGTCGAGGGAGCGAACAGGTGCATCTTGGCTGGGTCGATCTTGATCTTGACGGTGTCACCGACCTTCGGCAGCACACGCGGGTTCACACGAACCGTGGTGAGCTTGTTCTGATCGGACATGACCTGGGTGGCCTCGGCGGCGGAGCCATCGGTGATGATGTTGCCGTAGATGTAGCCGTCGGAGCCGAGATCCTCGACGTTGACGACCTTCAGCGAGAACGCGTTCGGGTCATCGGCCGGAGCAAGGTTGGCGTCTTCCGGACGGAAGCCGACGACAATCTGGCCATTGTCCTCAGCGGTCAGCTTGTTGACGGCCTCGGCGGGCAGCTCGACGGTGTCCTCGCCGATCTTCGCCTTGCCGTTGACCACCGGATGGGTGTTGAGGTTCATCGACGGGGAGCCGATGAAGCCAGCGACGAAGACATTGGCTGGCTTGTCGTACAGCTCGGTCGGAGCACCGACCTGCTGCAGGATGCCCAGCTTGATAACGGCGATGCGGTCGCCCATCGTCAGAGCCTCGGTCTGGTCGTGGGTCACGTACAGGGTGGTGACACCCAGCTGACGCTGCAGAGCGGCAATCTGGGTACGGGTCTGCACGCGCAGCTTCGCGTCCAAGTTGGACAGCGGCTCGTCCATGAGGAAGACCTTCGGCTTACGCACGATGGCGCGACCCATGGCCACACGCTGACGCTGACCACCAGACAGAGCCTTCGGCTTGCGATCGAGGTATTCCGTCAAGTCGAGAATCTTGGCGGCTTCCTCGACGCGCTTGCGGATCTCTTCCTTCGGAGTGCCGGCGATCTTCAGGGCGAAGCCCATGTTGTCGGCAACGGTCATGTGCGGATACAGCGCGTAGTTCTGGAACACCATAGCGATGTCGCGATCCTTCGGCTGCATGGTGGTGACGTCCTTATCACCAATACGAATGCTGCCCTTGTTCACTTCCTCAAGACCAGCAAGCATGCGCAGGGTGGTGGACTTGCCGCAGCCGGACGGGCCGACGAGCACAAGGAACTCACCATCCTGAATAGTAAGATTCAGATCATCCACAGAGGGCTTGTCATTGCCCGGGTAGATACGAGTGACGTGGTCGAAAACGACTTCTGCCATAATTTCAATCCTTTCAGAGGCAGGTACGTGCCTCACGATCCGTTGTAAAGGGATTACCTTGCTTCAATTTGTGCGCCTTCGGGCTGCATCACTGCAACCTTCAAGCAAACCGCAAACATCGGCGTTTACTTATTTGGTTAGGTTCTTCGAGGAATCTCCCCATTGAGCCTGTTGCCCACTATACACGTCATATCCGACTCGTCAAATAGCCAGCGGCAGACAACGGGGACAGGCGAGCATTAATTCAAGATAAATGCAAACCGCACCCGTTTGGTGACTAAAGAAATTGTAGTCGCCAAACAGGTGCGGTTCACATCAACAGAACAACTACCTCACTTGCTGTTCTTGGGCATAACCCAGAACTTGAGCAGGGGATAGCTCACCACAACGGCGAGCAGGGTGTTGACCACGGAGGCGATTGTGCCAGCGATACCGGCATTCATGCCCCAGCCTTGGCACAGGCCGGTCACATATCCTGGCAGCACGAGGTTCACCACCACGACAATCACCGCAAGAATCACATACTTCCAAGCGGCGTCCTTGAAGGAGGAATCAGACTTGAACACCCACTTCATCTGCACGAAGAAGTTGACTACCTGAGCCAGCACCTCAGCAAACAGGAAGGTCAAAAAACCGCCCAAACCATTGCCGTTGGTGTCGTAATTAAAAATCAGGAAGTGGAACGGCTGAGTCAAACCCATGGCGCTGATGAAAATGGCGGTGCCAATCCATGTCACTACGAATCGGGTGATGGTGGAGATGTTCGACAGCAGGTTGAACAGGATGAATTCCCAGATGTTGGGATGATCCTTAATCCACTGACGGATGGGCCCGAGCTTCTTGGTTTCTTCTGCAGTGTTGATGTCACTCATTGTTGGCTCCTTTTACTGGTAAATCGTAAGGTTATACAGATTGGTTACAGTTCGGCTGCGGTGCGCTTGTTAGCGGATTGGTTACGCAAGAAACCGGCAATCAAACCGCCTAGGCCTCGGAACGTGTGTCCGTTGGCAATCTTGAGGATGGCGTCAACCATTGCGGAGTCAACCATGCCTTGTGTCATCTTGCTCATTGCGCGCGGCGGCATATTGAGGATGAAGAGGGTGTTCAAGTCTGGCTGGCCGGTTTTCTCGCGGATTTTCCGCTCACGGCTGATGAGTGTGCGCGCCACGGTGCGAGCCACGAACCCCTTGGAATCCACCCAAGCAGAAATCGGGTCGTTCACACCGAACGTAGTGGGCTTGCCGGGGGCGATAACCTCGTGGCCGAACAGTGCAGTCATATCGGCATCGGTTGCTTCTTTAACCTTGCCGCTCAAATATGCGCCAAGCGCAGGGGCAGCAGGCTGTGGGTCAATCGTGCCATTGATTGACGTAATAACTTCAAGCGGCAGATGCTCAACATCGGTGCCGACCATGATGGACCACATGCCAGACTCGGTTTGCCAAGCATTGGAAGCCACATCGAAATGACGGAAGGTGTAGCGGTCGAATTCGATGCGCACTTGCTTGGTTTGCCCAGCTTCAAGGAAGACTTTGGCAAAGCCTTTGAGTTCACGGTTCGAGCGCAGTACGCCGGCCTTGGGACCGCGCACGTACAGTTGCGCGACGGTTGCGCCAGCAATATCGGAGGTGTTGGTGATGGTGAAGGTGACGCCTTCATCGTCCACATTCAAGTCGGAATATGCGAATGTGGCATAGCTCAGGCCGTAGCCGAAGGGATAGCGCACGGGCACACCGGCGGTTTTGTAATAGCGGTAACCAACGAAGGGGCCTTCACGGTAAATGGCATCACGGCCAGGAGCTGGATACCAGCCGGAGGACGGGCAATCCTCATAGGCGATTGGCCAGGTTTCTGCCAGATGGCCGGAAGGGTTCACAGCACCGGTCAGTATGTTCACTGCAGCGGATGCTCCAGCCTGACCACACAGAGCCATATAGAGCATGGCGGTCACATCGTCAACCCACGGCAACTCGACCGGCGAGCCGGACACCAGCAGAACGACCACGGGCTTGTCAGTGGCGGCGAGCGCGCTGACCAGTTCATTCTGCACGGTGGGAATGGCCATGCCGAAGCGATCAAGCCCCTCGGATTCGCTGCGTTCGTCCAGCCCGACAACAGCGAGTATCACATCCACGTCGTCGCGGGAGGCGAGCGCAAGAGCCTCGTTTTCCAATGTGTTATTGACTGCACCTTGACGGTCGTAGCCTTGGGCATAGCCGGTGACAGTGAGCTTGCTGGAATTCTTCAGTTCATCCAGCAGATTTTCCTCACGGGTGGCATTGACCTTGGAAGAGCCGGAGCCTTGGTAGCGCGGGGTTGCAGCCATGTCACCAATGACGGCCACACGAGTGCCAGCGGCGAGTGGCAGCACTGGTGCGACTGTTTTGCCACCAGCTGCAGCACCGGCTGCGGGAGCATCGTTCTTCAACAAGACGAACGAACCTTCGGCAACTTTTCGAGCCATAGCATGACCGGCTGCAATCGCATCATCCTTCAGCAAATCCTCGCGGCCTACGCCGGTGAACTTGGTGATTCGTGCAATCTTGGCGATTTCCGCAGCACGGGCATTCAAATCAGCTTCAGCCAACGTACCAGCCTTGACAGCGGCCACAAGTTCACGTGTGGAAGTAAATCCAGGCGAAGGCATTTCAAGCGTTCCGCCTGCCTTCACCGCAGCAACGGCAGAATTGGAACCGCCCCAGTCGGAAACAACCATGCCATCAAAACCCCATTCGCCACGCAGAATATCTTTGAGTAGATGCGGGTTCTCATGCGCATATACACCATTGATTTGGTTGTAGGAGGTCATAATGGTGTTCGGCTGAGCTTCGCGCACCACAATTTCAAAAGCTGTTAAATACAGCTCGCGCATAGTGCGATCGTCAATCACAGAATTAGAAGCCTGGCGGCGCAACTCCTGGCTATTCACTGCAAAATGCTTGGGGCAAGCACTCACTCCATTCGACTGGATGCCGCGAATCAGGCCGGCAGCCATACGCCCAGTGACAATCGGATCTTCGGAATAATACTCGAAGTTGCGACCGCACAGCGGGTTGCGCTTGATATTCATGCCAGGGCCAAGCAGCACGTTCACATCCAAATCGTGTGCTTCACGACCCAATGTTTCGCCCATCTCTTCAGCAAGCTCAGGATCCCAGGAGCAGGCCACGGTTGCTGCAGTGGGGTAACAAGTGGCGGGCTTGGAAGCGCCAAGACCTAAATGATCTCCTGCACCCATTTGCCGACGCACGCCGTGCGGGCCGTCGCTCATCACAAAACTAGGGATGTCGGCTTTTTCATTGCCGCGTGAATCCCATTCACTGGCGCCTGAAAGCAACGCCGCCTTCTCGGTGACTGAAAGCTGTTCGACTTCCATCTTCGTCTCCCTTGCACTGGTATCGTCCATCTCATCCGAGATCGTCTATGATCGGCTCATGCGCGACTTCGCGCACTAAGAACGTCGATATTCTCATTGAATCAGGCATAAGCCCTGCACATTCCTCTGCCTACACAACCTGTCAGCTTTATGGCACGATTGGTTACGGTTTTAAATTACAGTTTTGACCGCACTTTTGGTCACGGTTTTACTCACAGTTTTTACTCACGCTTATATATGAGAAAAGCCTGCGACCAATTGCAGATCGCAGGCTCTTCAATCACCAAACAGCAGGTCTAGAAATCAGACCTCAGCAGGTGTTTCAGTTTCGGCAGTTTCGCTCGCTTCAACAGTTTCAACGGTTTCGATACCTTCAGCAACAGGTGCTTCGGTTTCGACAACTGCAACAACCTTGCGGCGCTTAGCGAACTTCATGATGCTCACGGCACTCAAGCCGAGGAACAGCACAGCAGTCACACCCCAAGCCACATACATTGCAGTGCGCCAAATCGGAGTGACAACCACTGGTTCGCCATCCTCATACTGCCAGCTATTAGCGGTGGCGTAGAGAATGTTGTGAGCCGCAGTGCGCATCGCCTGCAGCGAGGTAGCGGACTTGTCCGTCACATGGTTGGTGATGGACGTGGTGGCCAACATCGAGTCGTTGCCATTGCGGATTTCCTGATCGGCATTCTGGTAGCCATAACCGGCGAAGTAGTCGGTCAGCACGAAGCCACGGAAGCCCCACTCGTCACGCAACACAGTCTGCAGCAGACGGGAATCAGCGCCAGCGTAAACATTGCCGATGTAGTTGAACGAGCTCATCACTGCGGTAGCGCCACCATCCTTGACTGCCATCTCGAACGGGCGCAGATAGATTTCACGGATGGACTGCTCGTTGGCCCACGTGCACAGCATGTTAGTGCGGTTGGTTTCCTGATCGTTCAAAGCGAAATGCTTGATGAACGCATACACGCCGTTATCCTGAGCACCCTTGACCTGATTGGCAGCCATGAAGCCCGACAGCACCGGATCTTCGGAGAAGTACTCGAAAGTACGTCCAGAGAACGCGTTGCGGTGAATGTTCATGGCGGGAGCGTACCAGCCAGCAACGTGCATGTCATGCGCCATCTGAGCAATCATTTCACCGAACTCCTTGGCGAGATCCTTGTTCCAAGTGCAGGCGAATGCAGTGGAAGCAGGGAAGCCGATGGAACCAACACCGGTGAAGTTGTTGTTCAGCGAAGCTGGGCCATCCGCGTCAGTCAGCTGAATCTTACCGATAGAGCTGAGCGCGGGAGTGCCGTAACCGCCATTAGCGATGATGTTGTCCATTTCGGTGAAAGTAAGCTGGTCGAGCAGTTCATCCCACAGCTCATCGTCATAATCCTTGCCGGTCAAATCAGCCAGACGCACACCATTCTTAGCGCCAGTGGTAGGCATCTCGTCGGAGTCGTCGTTGTAGTCAGCCGGATCGTAATTCTCGTTATTCACAAAACCAGCCTTAGCCTCATCGGACATCGAGAAGTCGGTAGGCGCCGCCGTAGCTTGCGCATAGTTAGCAAAGTGGTTCGCACGCGACAGATACGTCAAGTCGCCTTCGGCATCCTCGAACTGGTTGGTGGCAACGGTCTGGTCGCCATCATGGCTGTTGCTCTCGGAATCAAAGGTGATGGTCTTGGCCACCTTCACCGTCTTCTCGGCAATAGTGGTGTGGGAATCAGACTGAATGGACACGATGTAATCACCAGCTTCGAGCACATAGGCCTTGGCCTTCTTGGAATCGTAAGAAGCCATGTCATCATCGTCGAACTCAATCGTGACGGTTTCGGAAGCACCAGGTTCAATCACACCCGTCTTTTCGAAAGCCACCAAGTTAGTGGAAGCCTTTTCAATGCCACCATTGGTGTACGGCGGGTTGTAATAAGCCTCAACCACATCCTTGCCAGCAGTATCGCCGGTGTTGGTCACGGTCACATCGAAGCTGACCTTGCCATTGGAATAGGTCACATCGCCCATCTCCTGTTCGAAGGTGGTATAGCTCAAGCCATAGCCGAAGGGATATAACACAGTGGCATCGTAATCAATCAGACCTTCATCCGCAGCAGTCTCGTAGAACTTATAGCCCACGTAGATGCCTTCGGTGTAGTTCACGAACGTCGGCTCGACGGTGACCTTGCCGGTGAAACCGTTATAGGTAACGGCAAACTCTTCGGTATTGTCATACGCAAACGCACCGAAGTTGTTGTAAGTCACGGACTGGGTGAGATCCTTAAGGAAGGTGTCGGAAGTTTTGCCGGAAGGATTCACTGTGCCGGCGAGCACCTCGCCCAGAGCAGAGAAACCGGTTTGACCGGCAGGCGGGCACCACAGCACGGACTTAATCTGCGGATAATCCTTGAGGAAGTCGAGCTGGAAAGTGTTTGCGCCGTTATACACCAAGGTGACATTCTCAAAGTTTGAAGTCACCAAATCAAGCATGTCGCGCTCAGTCTGAGAAAGCTCCAAGAAGCTGGTGCCATCCTCAAAATCCGCGTAATCCTTGGAATTGTCGGTATAAGTGATGCCTTCAGCCTTCATGTTCATCGGCAAGTCGGCACCTTCGCCACCAACACGACCGATAACAACAATGCTTTCTTCAGAGAAAGACTTGGCCTCCTCAATAGCGGAACCATACTGGTCGGCCGGCAGTTCAGGCAGGGTCCAATCCTGAGCGAACATACCCACCACAGGGCGGTCAGAACGATAATCGGTGTACAGCTTGCTCAAATCGCTATTGGTTTCAATGCCAGCATTCTTCAAACCTTCAAGCAGTGAAACGGTCGAGTACTGGTCGGACATAGAACCAGAGCCAGTGCCGCCGTACACAGGGTTGGTGGATGCCCAGCCAAAGACGTTGACCTTCTTGCTTGACAATGGCAAGTTAGAATTCTCATTCTTCAGCAGGGTAATAGCTTCGGACTGCACTTCCTCGGCCAGCTCATTCGCCGCGGAAATAGTGTCGTCAGACAGGTAATACTTGGTGATGGTCGCGTTGTTAAGCAGTGTCGCCAACGGGCCGGTGAGCATCATAGAAACGGCAGCAACAATCGCCACCAATGCCACCAGCCAAGATTCCGAGTGAACGATTTTGCGGACGGCAACATTGCCCACCGTTTTCTTGTTCACCGCAAACGTAATCACCAGTGCCAGCACCAGCACCACGCCAATGGCGATAAGATACGGCGTCAATGAACCAATCACGTTCATTACGTCAGCCATGTTGATCTGCAACATAGGTCTTCTCCTTGTTCTTTAAAATGCCGACACAAGGAATCACGTCTCTCAACCACGCCTCTTCAACGAGTGCGGTGTCACGCATCAACAGACACGCCCTTATGCCGTTATTGCTAATCTAACCAACGCGAGCCCTCGGTCACGAGTCTGTCATCACAGCCTGTCATTTCATCGGCATAATCTGTCGCCCTATCCTTCCACGCAAAACGAACGCGCCGCGCCATTGCTCCGTGAATGGCATCAAGACGGGTAGGCTAAAGAAGAGGCATAGACGCCTTGCGCTGTTGAGAAAGGACTGGCCATGCGAACAATCCGAATCGGCGTGGTCGAGGACGACCCCACGCACTGCCAACGTCTGCTGGATTATCTCAACCGTTATCAAAACGAGTTTGGCGAAACATTCACCGTATCTGTATTCGACGACGGTGCACAGCTGGTTGAAAAGTATCAACCTGTGTATGACATCCTGCTCATGGATATTCAAATGAAGGAAATGGACGGCATCGAAGCCGCCCGACGTGTCCGCGAGCGAGACAAGGAAGTGGTGATTATTTACATTACTTCGGCGCCGCAATATGCGATTAACGGTTATGAGGTGGGCGCATTGAGCTATCTGCTCAAACCTGTGCCTTGGTTTGGTTTCAGCCAAGAACTTAAACGTTCAATCGCGCAAGTGCGCCGACGTGGCAATGAATCGCTTCTGGTGGAAACAGCTGGGCAATCCATGCGCATTACCTTAAGCGATATTTTGTATTGTGAATCGATTCGCCATACCATCATCATCCATACATTATCTGGCGATGTTTCCCTCACCTCATCACTCAAAAAACTCGAAGAGCAGCTGTCTGGCCGCCACTTTTTCCGTTCAAACTCCTGTTATTTAGTCAATCTTGACCATGTGAGTGCAGTGGTTGAATCTGATTGCGTGATGTCCAACGACAAGCGGCTGCGCATTTCACGACTGCGCAAAAAGGACTTCATGGCCGCACTCACAGCACATTTGGGCGGTGCTTTGTGAGCAACATCATCAGCAACGCACTGCCTGATATTCCACGACTGTACACCGCATTAAGCGAATGGCTGGCATGTGTGATTTACCTGTGTGTGATTCCGCTGCGCGTGCCACCCAAACGCACCATCGCCATCAGCGCTGCCGGACTATCCCTCATCATCGGCGTGCAATACCTTGCCGGTGCGATGCCGCTCAGCCTGTGGATTCTCGGCATGTGTTTAGCGGTAACAACTATGTGGCTAATTGTCTGGTTGGCTTCAGGTTCAGCAAAGCGTTTAGCTTGGTACATTACCATGCGCGCATTCGTGCTGGCTGAACTGGTGGCTTCACTGCATTGGCAAATTGATTCATTTATTCGTCCTGATTCGCATTCACCATTTGCTTGGCAATCGCTGGTGATATTAACGGTGATTTACACCGTGTGTTTCGCATTGGCACGCACGGTAGAGCGACACAATTTCAACTGCAATGAAGGCATAACCCTTACCACGAGAGACGCCGTGAGCTGCGCGGCAATCGCCATCACCACTTTTGCGGTCAGCAATCTAAGCTTCGTTTCAACCAACACACCATTTTCTGGCACGCTAGGGCGTGAAGTGTTTTATATTCGCACATTGGTAGATTTCTGCGGATTTGTGATTCTCTACGCTCAACAGGAACAGTTGCAACGCATGCAATCCACATTGGAACTTGTGGAAATCAACACTTCATTAGCCAGTCAACATGCTGAATATTTGCAGTCCAAAGAAAATCTTGAAGTGATGAGTCGTCTCGCCCACGACTTAAAGCACCAAATTGTGGCCTTGCGCGCTGAACTCGACCCGAAGCGCGTCTCAGCGCAATTTGAGCAGTTAGAAAACTCCGTGGCTCGCGCTTCAGCGCAGCAACATTCAGGCAATCCGGTATTAGATGTGGTGTTAACCACGAAGATGCGAACCTGTGCGGATCGCGGCGTTACGCTTACCTGTGTAGCTGACGGCAAATTGCTGGACGGTATGGAGTCTATGGATATTGCCACGCTCTTCGGCAACGCTTTGGACAATGCCATCGAAGCAACCAGTAAGCTCGCCGATGCCGAGCAACGCCTGATTCGCGTGGCATTGCATCGGCAAGGGCAGTTCGCGGTGATTCGAGTGGAAAACTATTACGATACAGCGCTGCGACATGCTGCCGATGGTTCATTAACCACCACCAAGCGCGACAGTGCCTCGCATGGTTTTGGTGTTAAATCCATTCGTCATATTGCACGGCAGTATGGCGGTGAAGTGACAATCAGTCCTCATGATCATTGGTTTGACTTGCGGGCGCTATTGCCTCTGCCGCTGTGTAAGTATCGGTAAGCGATGTTGAGCAATAACTCAAATACCCAAGCATGGTCTATCACTATAACCCTTATAGCGAATTAGCCAGGCAGAATTGCGAAACAGCAATATGCAACAAAGACGGGCAACAGCACTTGGCCGCTGCCCGTCTTCATGAGCAAAGGGGAGGATCAGTCGTCGCCGAGGGTGACATGAATGCCACCAACTAGCGAGCTGACCACGTTGTAAATCAGTGTGACGACGGTAATAAGCACCGTAAACAACACAACTTCGATAATGGAAAAAATCGTGGCACCAGACAGCACCGTGGACAGTGAGAACACGTCGGCAAGGTTCAGGCCACCAGCGTCAAGACCGGTCGAAGCCACAATCTGCGTAATCTGATCAAATACGCCGACGACATTAAGCAGCGCCCACACCGAAGCCACAGCGACAATCTGGATAATTGCTCCGGCGACACCCATCATGAAGCTGATTTTGGCCACACTCCAAGGATTCAAGCGGGTTACTGAAAGGTTCATACGACGCGCACGAGGAACACCGCGACGCGCAGTGGGCTTGATTTGAACGGCAGAAGCGGCACCCACACCTTCGGCATGTTCACTTATCTGCTCCTCGCTAATCAACGGTTTATTCGACGCGGAACGCGCCACGCGTTGCTCCTGATTGGCTTCAGCAGCAACGTCCTCACTGGCAGAATCAAGCGAATCACCTGAATCAACATCAGCAGTCAAGTTGACAGCATCAGCTGCGCCAACCGTCTGGCTTTCCTGCTCATCGACGGTTTTTAAGACCTCGTCTTCGCCCATGCGGCTTTCTTCATGGTTGTCGCTCATGTTGCTCCTTCACCATTCTCGAATCGTTGTCACAATAGCAATATTCACAGACGATTACTCGCCATCTGAACCATCGTTCACACTCTGGGCATCCGTCGACACACCAGACGCCTTGGAAACCTCGGAACTTTCAGAAGCCTCAGTCGCATCAGCTCCATCAGCATCGCCGGCTTCATCCTTTTCGGCGTTGAGCGCGATAGAGATGATCTCGTCGCCCTTGTCAGGCTTGGCAAGCGTGACACCCTGGGTGTTGCGGCCAGTGCGCTTGACCTCGGCTACGTCGGAACGAATCACCTTACCGGACTTCATAATAGCCATCACCTGATCGTCTTCGGTCACGATAAGCGCACCCACCAAGGAGCCGCGCCCCTCGGCCAGTTGCAACGCCTTGACGCCGAAGCCATTGCGACCTTGCAGACGATATTGAGAAACGGCAGAACGCTTGGCAAAACCCTCATTCGTAACAACCAGCAAATCATGGTCGCTGTCGGCTTCCACCACGTCCATGGCGAGCAGCTCATCGCCTTCGCGGAACTTCATGCCCTGCACACCGGCGGTCTGACGACCCATTGGGCGCAATTGCTCGTCGGTGGCGGTGAATTTCAGACTCATGCCAAGTTTAGAAACCAGAATGATGTCATCTTCAGCGTTACACAGTGCGGCGCCGATAAGCTCATCGGCATGTTCGCCATTCTCGTCGGCCATCAGGCGCACGGCAATCAGACCGCCTTGACGAGGCGAATCGTATTCAGCCAACGCTGTTTTCTTGACCTTGCCGCTTCTAGTGGCAAGCACCAAATATTTGGCAACCTCGTAGTTGCGAATCGACAGCACAGTCTGAATGGTTTCGTCCGGCCCGAACTGCAACAAGTTTGCCACATGCTGGCCCTTGGAGTCGCGCGAACCTTCGGGCAGTTCATAACCTTTAAGGCGATATACGCGACCCTTGTTGGTGAAGAAGAGCAACCAATTGTGCGTGCTGGTGAGGAAGAAGTGATCCACAATATCGTCCTCGCGCAGCTTTGTGCCCTTGATACCCTTGCCGCCGCGATGCTGAGCGCGGTATTCGTCGGCTTTGGTGCGCTTGATAAAGCCGGAGTGCGTGACGGTAACCACCACATTCTCTTCGGGGATCAAATCCTCAACGTTCATCTCGCCGCTGAACGGCAGAATCTTGGTGCGACGCTCGTCGCCGTACTTGGCCACAATCTCGTCCAGCTCGTCGCCCACAATCTTGCGCTGGCGTTCCGGCTTGGCAAGAATATCAGCGTAATCGGCGATACGACGCATCAGCTCTTCGTGCTCGTCAAGAATCTTCTGACGTTCCAAAGCGGCCAGACGACGCAGCTGCATGGCCAAAATAGCGTCTGCCTGCACTTGATCGACATCAAGTAATTCCATCAAACCGGTGCGAGCAGTATCGGCGTCGGGGGAGCGACGAATCAACGCCACCACTTCGTCGATCATGTCAAGAGCCTTCAAATAGCCTTGCAAAATATGATCGCGTTCTTCAGCTTCGCGCTTCAAATAGGCGGTGCGACGGGCAATCACATCGAGCTGATGGGACACCCAGTGGCGAATGAACGCATCCAGCGACAACGTGCGCGGCACGCCATCGACCAGCGCCAGCATGTTGGCACCGAAGGTCTGCTGCAACTGGGAATGCTTATACAGGTTGTTGAGCACAACCTTGGGCACGGCATCGCGCTTCAGCACCAGCACCAAGCGCTGACCGGTGCGGCCGGAAGTTTCGTCGCGCATATCGGCAATACCTTGAATCTTGCCGTCGCGCACAGCTTCGCGGATAGAAACGACCAAACGATCTGGGTTGACCTGATAAGGCAGCTCGGTGACCACCAAGCACATGCGCCCTTTGATTTCTTCGGTATTCACCACCGCGCGCATGGTGATAAGCCCTCGACCAGTGCGATAAGCCTGTTCAATACTCTTATGGCCAAGAATCGTAGCGCCAGTGGGGAAGTCGGGGCCTTTAATGCGAGCGATCAGCGCTTCGAGCAGCTCCTCGCGGGAAGCGTCGGGATGGTCGAGCGCCCAATGTACGCCGTCGGCCACTTCGCGCATGTTGTGCGGCGGGATATTGGTAGCCATGCCAACAGCAATGCCGGACGAACCGTTGCACAACAGGTTCGGGAAACGCGCGGGCAGCACCGTAGGTTCTTGGGTTTTGCCGTCATAGTTGGGCAGGAAATCAACGGTGTCCTTGTCGATATCGCGCACCATTTCCATCGACAGCGGCGCCATGCGGCATTCGGTGTAACGCATGGCAGCAGCCGGATCGTCGCCAGGGGAGCCGAAGTTACCTTGGCCGTCCACAAGCATATAGCGCATCGACCACGATTGGGCCATGCGCACCAACGTGTCGTAAATTGCCGAATCGCCGTGCGGATGATATTTGCCCATCACGTCGCCGACAACGCGCGAACACTTGTTGTAGCCTCGGTCGGGGCGGTAGCCACCGTCATACATCGCATAAATCACGCGGCGGTGCACGGGCTTCATGCCGTCGCGCACGTCCGGCAGGGCGCGATCCACAATCACGCTCATGGCATAGGCGAGGTAGGATTCGCGCATCTCGGTTTGCAAATCGCGCTTGCGGATGCGTTCACCGGTCATCAGGCCGTAATCGGTGTTGTCGGCCTCTTGCGGGCTCAACGGTTCCATCGAGCTGTCCGACACGGTGGAATCATCCATGGTGTTGGTATCGTCTGCCACTATCTGTCCTTACGTCCTTACTTAACTTTGCTGTATTCCTGTGCCTTGCGTGCTACACAAGGTCAGGCATCGATCCAACTGACGTTGCGTGCGTTGCGCTGGATGAACAGTCGGCGCGGTTCCACTTCATCGCCCATCAGCATTGAGAACGTTTCGTCTGCGGCGGCGGCGTCTTCGATCTGCACCTGCTTCAAAATGCGATGTTCGGGATCCATGGTCGTTTCCCACAACTCCTGATAGCTCATCTCGCCCAAGCCCTTGTAGCGCTGAATGCCTTCGCCCTTGGGCAACTGGCGTCCGTTGGCTTTACCTTCGGCGAGCACGCGGTCACGCTCAGCGTCGGTATATACAAAGTCATGCGTGCCTTTAGTCCATTTGAGGCGATACAGCGGCGGCATGGCTACGTACACATAACCGGCGGTGATCATCGGTCGCATGTAACGGAAGAATAGCGTTAAGTTCAGCGTGGCGATATGCGCGCCGTCCACATCGGCATCGGCCATGATGATGACCTTGTGATAACGCACTTTGGACAGGTCAAAATCCTCGCCATAGCCGCCACCGACCGCAGTGATTAGCGATTCGATGGTGTCGGACTTCATCATGCGGTCGAGGCTGGCGCGCTCGGTGTTGAGAATCTTGCCTCGAAGCGGCAGAATCGCCTGGGTAATCGGGTTGCGGCCCTGGATGGCGGAACCGCCTGCGGAATCACCCTCCACGATGAACAGTTCGCACTCTTCGGGGTTGCTCGACTGGCAGTCCTTAAGCTTGTCTGGCATGCCGGCGGACTCGAAGATGGACTTGCGGCGCGTGTTTTCGCGCGCCTTCTTGGCGGCCATGCGAGCACGGGAAGCTTCAATGGCCTTTTGGATGACGTTCTTCGCCTCATTCGGGTGCGCGTCGAACCAGTCGCCTAGCTTGTCGGTCATCACGCGCTGCACGAAGGTCTTAGCCTCGGAGTTGCCCAACTTGGTTTTGGTCTGGCCTTCAAACTGCGGATTGGTGAGCTTGACCGACACCACAGCCGTTAGCCCTTCGCGCACATCGTCACCGGAAAGGTTTTCGTCCTTTTCCTTCAGAATGTTCTTTTCGCGGGCATAACGGTTAACCAACGAGGTCAGCGCCGCACGGAAACCCTCTTCATGCGTGCCGCCTTCGGTAGTGGAAATCGTGTTCGCAAAGGTGTGCACAGCCTCGGAATACGCGGTGGTCCATTGCATGGAGATTTCGGCGGAAATGCCAAGTTTCAGATCTTCGGCATCGAAGTTGATGATTTCGTCTTCCACCGGCGTGGATTTGCGTGACTTGACTAAATAATCCACGTAATCCTTGATGCCGTTGACATATTGATAGGTGACGGACTGATGCGTTTCTTCGATGGGGTTGTCACCATCGCCGGTCACCTCGTCGCCTGCTTCATCCACTTGACGCAGATCCGTCAGACTAATCTTCAAGCCTTTGTTGAGGAAGGCCATCTGCTGGAATCGGCTGCGCAACGTCTCAAAATCGTAGACAGTGGTTTCAAAAATCGCTGGATCTGCCCAGAAAGTCACCGAAGTGCCTGTAGATTCGCCCTCGGCCATCGCCTCGCCTTTGGCCAAAGGAGCAGTGGGGTGCTGGTCTTTGTAAGTTTGCGTCCAGTGGAACCCTTGGCGACGTACTTCGATGTCCACGCGGGTGGACAAGGCGTTGACCACAGAAATACCCACGCCATGCAAACCGCCGGACACGGCGTATCCGCCGCCACCGAATTTGCCGCCCGCGTGCAGTTTGGTCATCACGGTTTCCACACCAGAAACACCTTCGCCCGGCACGATATCTACCGGAATGCCACGGCCGTCATCAACGACGCGAATGCCATTGTCTGGCAGGATGGTGACCTCAATATGACTAGCGAACCCAGCCAGCGCTTCGTCAACCGAGTTATCCACAATCTCGTAGACAAGATGATGCAAACCGCGCGCACCAGTGGAACCGATGTACATGCCAGGGCGGATACGCACCGCCTCAAGGCCTTCAAGTACTTTCAAATCCGAGGCGTCATAATGCTCGGGAGTCATCGACTCGTCAAGCTCGCCTTCTTTCAATTGCGCGGTATTGATATGTTCGTCCGCAGCCTTGAGCTGTTCTTCTTTGCTCAAAGCGTTGTCCAGCGAGTTCGCCACGGAACTTCCTTCCTGCATGGTATGTGACGCGAGGGGTGTTTTCGCGGGTCGATGCCTCAAAAACGCCATCTAAGGGGTCATGAAGCGTTTTGACCATACTGTGTGTGATTCTACTCGCGCGGCACGACGAGAGGCCTATATGCCCGCTAGCGTCGCTTGACCCATTTGCGCGAATAGCCTATGGCAGGTCCATTGACGCGAATGTCATCAATGCGCAAACCCTCAAGACGTTCGCGGATGGTTGCAGAAAGTTGAGGAATAAGAAAAGTCAACTGAGTAGCCCACACCTGTGACTCGGCGGCGATGACCAGCACACCATCATGCAGACTCACCACATGCGAGTGTTGCGCGATCCCCGAGCCAACCACCTGATCCCAATGTTCGTTGAGTTGCGCGATTTTCAAGTGAGGCAGCCAATCATCTTGCGCAGCCAGCGCGTAAGCCACGCCGCCAAACCGTGCGGGATCGCGACCAGGTTTGCCGAAACTTTCCCACGCTGCTTCAGCACGGGCGGCCTGAACGGTTCGATACTGCTCTCGCGCGGCGTAATGTTCAAACACTTGTGCTGGTAACAAGCGCCGATCAAGGTTTAATGTATGCATAATCGGCGTGGTCATACGTGCACCTCGCTATTTAACACAGTACCGAGGCTGGCATCTGTATTAGAGGATTCGCTCAAGGCTGCAACATCAATCATCTTCGCATCCACTGTCGAAGGAATATCGCTTGCAGCAGCAACAGTAATCAACACCTGATCTTGCCTTTGGGCAAACTGCACAATGTGCTCGCGGCGAGATTCATCTAATTGAGCGAAAACATCATCGAGAATCACAATGGATTTCACCCCACGATCTGCAGCAATAGTTTCAAATAACGCCATTTTCAACGCAATTGCCATGGTCCACATTTCGCCGTTAGAAGCAAACTCTTTGGCGGGCATACCGTCCAAAGTCACATTCACATCGTCGCGTTGCGGGCCAATGAGATTAACACCGCGAGCAACTTCGCCTGGATATAAGCGCTGAAAATGCTCCGATATCGACGCATACGGGTCATCAGATAACAATGCTTCTTCAAGCGAAGGCATATAGGCCAAGCAAGCCTTTCCATTATGTGAAGCCAGACGACTGTATATCTCAGCAAATGGTTCAGCTAATCGTGATACTAGCGCAGAGCGCATGCGCGTCAACTGTACGCCGGTTTCGATAAATTGGCCGGTCCATACTTCCAAACCGCTCAACACGCTGTCAACCGTGTCTTCGCGTCCTGCAAGTTGTTTAAGCAAAGCTGCACGCTGTCGGGCGATGTGCGTGAACTGTTGCAATTGTTCGGCGTATTGCCGCACGAGTAGGGCACCGCTTTGATTGAGGAAATTGCGACGCACAGAAGGCTCGCCATAAATTAGGCGCTGATCTTCAGGCGTGAACGAAACGGAAGGCACTAATCCGATGATGTCGCGCAAATATTGTGATTGACCTGAATTGATGCGAGCTCTGTTTGCCCCATGCGCTGCAATAGTTGCTTCATATGTTGTAAGAGACGAAGCATTATCAACATTGGCACGAATCGTTGCCTTACTCGCCCCTCGTTCAATCAGAGGCAACGAGGAAGACACGCGATGACTAGTGCCGGTCGACAGCACTTCCACTGCTTCAATGAGATTAGTTTTACCT
>CAVFKU010000001.1:48274-51556 GCA_963623245.1 Parabacteroides merdae | reverse complement strand
CATGTGCGCTGTGCACGACGCCCGTATCGTCTTTCCAAGCGATGACATACCGCCCAGTCGGCTCATCGTAACGCACCTGCGGATGGTGCACGCCGGCAGTGGTATCGAGCAACACCTGCGCGAAGCGGTCGAACGAGGTCAAGTTCTTACTCACAGCTAAAAGGAACGAGGAGCGTTCGGAACCGTCTGCTTTGCCCTCACGCGCAGTGCGAGTGGCGGCGATACCGAAACTGCCATCGGCCAGACGGAACAGATAGGGGTCCTTGAGGCTTTTCAGCACGACATCCACTTCTGGCATGGCGGCACCTTCGCTGATGGCAGGGCTGGCCTCGCGGCCATCGTCGAAGACGTCCATGTCGGAACGTTTGGCAGCGCTCAGCGCGTCAAGAGCATGCGCCGACGAACTGTTGGAGGCATCGCGCGCGGCATTGCTGGGCACACCAGCGGCGAAGAAGATGCCGTAGTTCTCGTTAAGCGGTATCCATTTGCCGTTGGTCTGCGAACGCAACGCAAGGTGCATGCTCAGTGCGATATCGGCGTTATTCGCCTCTTCTCGTTTGGTGGGTTTGCGCGTGTAGCACAGCAGCGAGTAGGAGCCGATCATCGAGTCGCCTTTCTTCCGAACAGGTATTTACAACGATGTACATTATAGCGTGATTCATGCGTTGTACAACCACGACGTGCTTCGCGCTTGGGTTATAAGCCAAAATAAGCCAGCGGATTGCTGAGCATTCGCGCACTTTGGTGTACTTTAGCCTGTTATCGAATCAGTTTTTGTGAGGAATGTTGTTTAGGCAACAGATTGCTGTAATAGGCTGTTTTCCCGGATAGAACGTCATTGTAAAAGCCCTGCTTCCAGTCGATGAAGGCAATCGACTCCTGCAGCTCGTCGATGGACTTGAGCAGAGCCTGTCGCTTCGCCTCTAGAATGAACTTTCGTTGCGGGATCGAAGCCTCGCCTTGCAGGCACAGCGCCAAGTATTCCTTCATCTCGGCAATACTCATACCGCACTTTTTCAGGCAGTTTAAGCTCTGAATCCATGTGATGTCATGCTCATCGAAGACGCGATAGTTGCGGCTGTCGCGCTTCACGTTGGGAACAAGCCCCTCGTTGCAATAGAACTTCAGGTTCTCGTATGTCATATGTGTCAGCTGGCAGGCCTCTTTCATGGAGTACATGACAATCCCCTTCGCAACATTTCGACAAGCCGTTTGACCGGTAGCTACTACCGGCTTATACGATCGTACCGCGCACAAGCGCTGACAGCCAATGGCTGGCTCAGCTGGGCTATTGATATGAATTGCGAAAGGGAGTTTTCACCATGGAATATGTAACGTTAAGCAACAGCGTGAAGATGCCTCAACTCGGCTATGGCGTCTATCAGGTCACGCAGGACGAGTGCGAACGCTGCGTTTTGGACGCGCTGGAAGTGGGCTACCGCAGTCTGGACACCGCGCAGAGCTACTTCAACGAGGAGCAGGTCGGTTCCGCTATCGAAAAATCGGGCATCGACCGCAAGGAAATCTTCCTGACCTCCAAAGTGTGGATAGAACACTTCGGCTATGAGGAATGCAAAAAATCCGTGCTGGAATCCATGGAGAAGCTGCGCACGGATTACCTCGATCTGATACTGCTGCACCAGCCCTTCGGCGACACTTACGGCGCATGGCGCGCTTTGGAAGAGCTGTATCGCGCGGGCAAACTCCGGGCCATCGGCATTTCCAATCATTACGCTGACCGCATGGTGGAGTTCGCCAACTTCGTCAATGTCAAGCCGATGGTCAACCAGATGGAGGCCCATCCCTTTAATCAGCAAGTGCAGCTTAAGGAATGGGCCGATAAGTATGACATCCGTCTGGAGGCGTGGGCTCCGTTTGGTGAGGGGCGAAACGGTCTGTTCGACAATGAAACGCTCGCGTCAATCGGCAGGAAGTACGGCAAAACCACTGCGCAGATCATGCTCCGCTGGCATATTCAGCGAGGCGTTATCGTTATTCCCAAGTCCACGCACAAGAAACGCATGGCGGAGAACTTCAACGTCTTCGATTTTGCCCTGTCGGATGAAGACATGTCCGCTATCGCCGCAATGGACACCGCCACCAGCGCCTTCTTCTCCCATCAGGACCCAGCCACGGTCGAGTGGTTCGTGAAGCTGGTGGAAGAGCGCAGGAAGCAGCGATAGCCGTCGTGCAATGCTTCTTAACGAAGTTTAATAGAGAATGCATGTTTTTCGGCAGGCTGCTTATCCGCGGTAGATTGTGAAGAACCCCGAAACCTTGGTTTCCCAACTGTTTCGGGGTTCTATTATCTGGTGCGAGTGGGGGGACTTGAACCCCCACGAGCATACACTCACTGCCACCTGAAGACAGCGCGTCTACCATTCCGCCACACTCGCAGACAAACAGCCAACTTAGCACCACCTCTGGAATCGGCGCAAGTCTGTGAAGCCAAGCGTGTCGCGCGAGGCAGCTTCGGTTATTGAGATTTCTGGCGAAGCGCAGCCTAGACGAGCAATCTTGCGCGCGACGCCTCAACCGCTGAAGGCGCAGCCGTCACGCGCCGTAGAAATGCGCCAGGCTTTCGTCACGGAACTGCTCGAAATAGCCGCCGTCAATCGAGGCGCGGATGTCATCAAGCAGATGGACGAAGAAATACTCGTTGTGAATCGTCGCCAACGTGAAACCGTTGATTTCGCGGGCGCGCAGCAGATGCGCGACATACGCGCGCGAATAGTGCGTGCAGGTGTAGCACCCGCAACCGGCCTCCAGCGGCTCGAAGTTGAACTTGTTCTCGGCACGTTTGATGTTGTATCGCCCGTGATGCGTGTAAATCGCGCCATTGCGCGCGCAACGCGCCGGGGCCACGCAGTCGAAGGTGTCACCGCCGTTCTCCACGCAGGCGAAAATGTCGTCCACCGCCGCAATGCCAAGCACGTGCCGCGGGCGGCTTTCCGGCATGGCGTCGCAGATCCACGCGCAGGTGTCGCCGATGATGCGCTTCTCGATCGCGCCGCCGATGCCCACGCCGTCGAAATCCAGCGACGCGATCTGCTCGGCCGCATGTCGGCGCAAATCCTCGTAATTCGCGCCCTGCACCACGCCATAGAGCGCCTGATACGGCTTGCCCACCCGCTCGGCAGTCAGTCGCTCGTGCTCGGCCATGCAACGACGCGCCCAGCGGAACGTGCGCTCGACCGACTCCTCCTGATAGCCGCGCGTGTTCATCAGCGTGGTCAGTTCGTCGAACGCAAACATGATATCCGCGCCGATTTTGTGCTGAAT
>CAVFKU010000001.1:6926-48264 GCA_963623245.1 Parabacteroides merdae | reverse complement strand
TTTGAACGTCACGCCGTCCTCGTCCACCCAAGCCAGCCGCTCCTTGCCGGCCGCGATGATGTCGTCCGACTTCTTGCCGGTCACGTCCATAGCCAGCGTCTTTTTGAACCCCGCACCCAACGACAGCACTTGAAAGCCGCCGGAATCGGTGAACGTCGGCCCGTCCCAGTTCATGAACCTGGCGAGCCCGCCGCCCGCGTCGAGTACGTCTTCGCTAGGGCGCTCGAACAAATGGAAGGCGTTTGCCAGCAGACATTGTGCGCCGAGTTCGCGCATCGTTTCGGGCAGCACTGCTTTCATTGCGGCCTGTGTGCCTACTGGCACGAAGGCGGGAGTGCGAATGTCGCCGTGCGGGGTGTGGATGATGCCGGTGCGCCCGTACCGCGCGCCGTCTCGCCCCAAGCCGTTTGCTGCGTCGGGTAGCCGGGTGATGGTCTCGAACGAGAATGCGCTGCGCTCGCCGGGTTTGCCCTGGGTTGCGCCCAGAGGGTGTTCCAGAAGATTTGTCATGTGTTTCACTCTAGGCGAGAATCTGACTTTTCAATTGTTCTTGTTGCGCATCGTTGCCGTGTGGTCACACATGGCGCATTGTATATAGGGAAAGACGATATTGATACTGACGTTCTGCTCTTAGCTGGAGGAGGTGGTAAGAAAAATCTGATACTGATTCCCAAAGAACGTTCAGGAAACTTCCAGAGCAGGCATCTTTACTGTTATATGGCAAGTTAGACAGCAAAGCGTGTCGGAGCCTGAAGTACTACCAGCATCCGACCGTTCGCCGATTACGTTGAAGGAGCGTATATGGCTGAAGAACAGAACATCACGAATATGCAGGACAACACGCAGGATGCGCAGTATGCCGAGCAGCTTTCCTCCGAGCAGGAGATGAACAGTGCTGAGGTGTCTGCTGAGGCGGCTGCTGACACTACTGCTGGTACTGTTTCTGATGCAGCTACTGGGGTTGCTGCCGCAGAAACCACTCAGAGTGTGGACCCTGCTGAAATCCAGCCTGAGCCGCAAGCCGCACAATACCGTCCGGCTCCGCAATACGGCGCGTATGGCCCAACACCCACCCAGCCTATCCAGCCTGCCCAGCAGGGTCAGGCTCAGCCGAATCAGCCTGCGCAGGAACGCAATCCGTACTTTACGCCCAGCTTCCCAAGTCCGTTTAACGCTGGGCAGGGGCAGAATAGCGCGCAGCAGTTTGGCAATGCTGGAGGTCAGGTGCCGCCGCAGGGTGTGAACCAGCCTGCCCAGCCCGGTCAGCAAGGTCAGCCTACTCAACAGGGTCAGCCCATGGTATCGCCATTCCAGCCCGCCCAACCTAGGCAGTCCACCCAGCCAGTCCAGTCAGGCAACATGAACCGCGCATCTCGCAGGGCTGCTTCCTCCGACACTGTTCGCACTGTGACCACCGCCGCAATCGCCGCGCTGGTTTCCGCAGCACTGTGCCTTGGTGTCGGCTACGCGGCCATCACCAGCGGTGCTGTTAAGGTGCCGACCACCAGTTCGCTCGCCAGCGTTAATTCCAACGAATCCGGTTCCGGCTCTGCCACTGTGAAATCTGGCGAGGCGCCCGATTGGAAGGCAGTTGCGAAGGAAGTTTCCGAATCGGTTGTTTCCATCCAAGCTCAAGTCAGCGGTGGCATTGCTTCCGGTTCTGGTGCCATTCTGGACAGCAACGGCAATATTGTGACCAACAATCACGTCATTTCTGGCGCCACGCAGATTCAAGTGACATTGAGCAATGGCCAAATGTATTCTGCGCAAATTGTGGGCACTGACACCACCACTGATCTTGCGGTAATCAAGCTCGACAATCCGCCGGAGAATCTTAAGGGCGTTGAGTTCGCTGATTCGGACACGCTGGCTGTGGGGGAGAGTGTCATGGCTGTGGGCAATCCGCTGGGTTATGACGACACTGCCACCACCGGCATTGTCTCGGCGTTGAACCGCCCTGTGACAGTGATGGACGATGACCAGAACGACATCGTCACCAACGCCGTGCAGATTGATGCGGCCATCAACCCCGGCAACTCGGGCGGCCCCACCTTCAACGCGGCCGGTCAGGTGATTGGCATCAACTCCTCGATCGCTTCCACATCCAGCTCGTCATCCTCGTCTTCCAGCGCCGGTTCGATCGGCATCGGTTTTGCGATTCCTTCGAATCTCGTCAAGCGCGTGGCCAACGAGATTATGGAAAACGGCTCAGTTACGCATGTGGCCCTGGGTGTGACTATTAAGTCTGACACGGTGGAAGCGGACGGTGTGACTCGCGCTGGTGTGCGTATCTCTCCCGGCACTCTTGGCAGCGCCGCTGTCGTCAAGGGTGGCCCCGCTGACAAGGCCGGACTGAAGTCTGGTGACACCATCGTTGCGTTCAACGATCATGCAGTCGGTAGCGTTGCCTCGCTGCTTGGATTCGTGCGTGCCGCTGCGCTTGGCGATCAGGTGAAGCTCACCATCGTGCGCGATAGCAAGACTATGGATATTGACGTCACTCTCGATCAAGAGGAAGAAGCAGTGAACGGCACCAACCGTACCGAATCGAATAAGAGCCAGCAGAATGATAGCGATAGCAGCGATGAGGACAGCAATTCAGGCAGCAACGGCTATCCGTTCGGTTTGTGGTAATCCACAAAGGCTTCTTAACAACTGCTGATAACCCTAATAATTAACCAATATCAACTAGTAACACGCAAGTATGCACCCCATGCAATTCAAATGGATTGTGTGGGGTGTATTGCGTGGTAGTCTTAAATGCAAGCAATACAAGCAATAACTGAATACCGATTCTTTACGCCGTGTATCGGGCAAGCGTTGCGTCACCCCTGTTGAGGGGCACTTTTCAAGCAATGCCGCCGATGGGTTAACAAGGCGTGATTGCAACTCCGGCAGCGAGACGCAGTAAGCGTTCCGTCAGTCGGTACCGATGCAGCGTAAGGAGCTTACATTGAAACGCATCTCGTCGTTGTTGTCCAAACTGTTCGCAGCGTGCAAACTCGTGCCCATGCTGCCCGTCACCATTCTTGCCGCGATTCCAGTCGCTTTGCTGTGGAATGTGCGCCCGTGGAGCCGTCCCTTCTGGTCGGTGAACCCATCTCTTGGCCAGTGGATTGTTATTGTTCTGGTGGCCTACACCGTTATTGATGCGCTGATTGGCATGATTGACGATATTCGCAAAGGCTATGTCGGCGTTGATGTGCTGGTGATTGTCGCTATTCTCTCCACGCTTGCTGTGCGCGAATAT
This sequence comes from Parabacteroides merdae, assembly GCA_963623245.1. Taxonomy (GTDB): domain Bacteria; phylum Actinomycetota; class Actinomycetes; order Actinomycetales; family Bifidobacteriaceae; genus Bifidobacterium. The sequence goes on along the minus strand of CAVFKU010000001.1, from coordinate 45,014 downwards.
TGGGCCGGCTGGGCCATCGTGCTGATGGTGTATTCCGGCGAGGCGATTGAGGAATACGCGCATGCCAAGGCGCAAAGTAATCTTACCGCGCTGATGGAAGCTGCGCCCGTTACGGCGCATGTGGTCAATCTGCCTGGGGTGGGGGCGAATGCTGCTCGCGCAGGTGCTTCTGCTTCGACGTCTGCCAAAGAAGGCGAGTTCCGCCCTGTCAGCCCTGAAGAGATCGAACGCATCCAATCTTCCGGATCCCATTTCGACACTGTGCCGGTTGAACAAGTGCGCATGGGGGATGTGCTGGTAGTGCTTCCCGGTGAAACCGTGCCGGTGGACGGCGAGCTATTGTCTGATTCTGCCACGCTTGACTTGAGCAACATCAACGGTGAGCCGCTGCCGCGCGAAGTATTCGCCGGCGTACGCGTGCTCTCCGGTGCAATCAACGGCTCGACTACACTCACCATGCGAGCCACGCAGCTTGCCCGAGATTCGCAATTTCAGCGCATTTTGGAGCTTGTCGCTTCCGCGCAAAACTCGCGTGCCACTGTGGTGCGTGTAGCAGATCTGTTAGCCGTGCCATTCACCGTGCTTTCGTTCCTGATTGCCGGTTCTGCTTGGATTGTTTCGGGAGATCCATCTAGGTTTGCTCAAGTGCTGGTGATTGCCACTCCTTGCCCGTTGCTGATTGCCGCGCCGGTGGCATATATTGCTGGCACGGGTCGTCTTGCTAAAGCCGGTATTCTGGTCAAAGCTCAGGAAGTGTTGGAAACGCTGGGTCGCGTGAATCATATTTTCTTCGATAAGACCGGCACGCTTACTGTCAAGAAGCCGCAGGTTGTGCGCGTGGATATGCGCTCGCAGGCGAGCGGTGATGCTGTGAGTCTGGCAGATGGTAGTGCAACAAAACAAGCCAATACTGTGAATGGTCTCGATGAAGACCATATTCTCTTGCTTGCCGGCGTGCTGGAAACTTATTCGGTGCATATTCTTGCGCAAGGCATTGCAAAAGCGGGTTCTGCGGCTATCAAACGACTGGCTGCGCACTACGCCGAAGCAGGCGGGCATGATTTACCTGGCTCCGACTGGGACGGCCATGACATCGAACATCCTGTGGTCAAAAATGTGCATGAGGATTCAGGCAAAGGTGTGTCCGGCGAGGTTAATGGCCGCAAGGTGCGTGTGGGGCGGTATGCGTTCGTTACCGAGGGTGAGCAAGTGCCAGATCAACCCTCTGAAGTATTCCAAGCCGCGCTTGCTGCCGACGAAATGGCGACCTTCGTTTCTGTTGATGGCCGTCTCACCGCCCGTGTCGTGCTCAAAGACGTGCCGCGTGACAATGCGAAGTCTTCACTCACTCGTCTGCGTGAACTAGGTGTGGAACATCTGTCGATGCTCACCGGCGACAAGGCTCCTGCCGCAAACATTATCGCTAAAGAGGTTGGTATTGATGATGTGCGTGCTGAACTGTTCCCTGAAGATAAGCTTGCTGCCGTTAAGAATGCTTCCATCGAAACGCCGCCCGCTCAGCCGGTGTGGGATCGTGTGGTGCAGCGTCTTACCGGCGAATCAGTGACTCGCTCTATCACGATGATGGTGGGCGACGGTGTTAACGATGCGCCTGTTTTGGCTGCTGCCGATATTGGCATGGCCATCACCGATGGCACTTCCACTGCTGCTTCCGAATCAGCGCAGGTTGTCATTATGAACGATGACATTTCCGGTGTGCCGCGCGCTATTTCGATTTCACGCCGCACCAAGCGCATTATGCTGCAAGCCGTAATCGGCGGTCTTTCGTTGTCAATCATTGCTATGGTGTGCGCTGCGTTCAATCTCATTCCCGTGGTGGTCGGCGCGTTCCTTCAGGAAGCTATTGATGTGATGAGTATCGTGTGGGCACTCACTGCCCTTTTCGATCGTGACTAGGCTTCCCTGATTCGGGCGGTTGGATTATTGTGGTGACTTATGATTGAATCCAACGAACTTCGTATTGCTGTTATTGGTGCCGGCCCAGCTGGCGTATATTCTTCTGACATTTTCTTGCGTCAGCTAGAGAAGCTGGGCGATCAGTTGGGGGTGGGCACCAACGCTCGTATCGACCTGTTCGAGAAATTGCCGGTGCCGTTCGGCCTAGTGCGCTACGGTGTGGCGCCTGACCATCCTTCCATTAAGTTCATCGCCGACGCGCTGGAAAAGACGCTCGACAACCCAGACATTCATCTGTATTGCGACGTGGAGTTCGGCAAGGATGTCACACTTGATGAATTGCTGGAACGCTATGACGCTGTGCTCTTCGCCACCGGCGCCATCGAAGACAAGCCACTGAACCTGCCCGGCGCCGACCTTGATGGGGTTTATGGCGCGGCCAAGTTTGTTGAATGGTACGACGGCTATCCTACCGGTGCGCGTGAATGGCCGCTTGCGGCGGAAAGCGTGGCTGTTATCGGCGGCGGCAACGTGGCCATGGACGTGGCGCGCGAACTGATGCGCAACGCAGACGACCTCAAAGCCAAGACAGATATTCCTGACAATGTTTATGAGGGCATTAAGGCCAACAAAGCCAAGGAACTGCACTTGTTCATTCGCCGCGGCGTGGCGCAGGCAAAGTTCAGCGTGCAGGAGCTGCGTGAAATGGAAAAGCTGCCCGGTGTGCAGCTGATTATTAATGAAGACGATTTCGATTTGGATGACGAGACTATCGAGGTGGCTGGTCAAGATAAGCTCACTCGTCAAATGGTTGAGGAGTTGTTCGCCATCCGCGAGATGGCCGAGGACATGGAAGATGACGGCAATACTGATTTTGAAGGTAACCCAGCGAACCGCAAATACTATGTGCATTTTAACTCCGCCCCAGTTGAAGTGCTGGGCGAGGACGGCAAGGTTAAGGGCATTCGCGTCGAGCGCACCGAAACCAGCGCCAACGGCACGATGAACCGCACCGGCGAGTTTACCGATTACCCAGTTCAAGCCGTCTATCACGCCATCGGCTACAAGCCGGCCACCGCGCCCGGCATCGCCTATGACGACAAGCATGCCCACCTTGCCAACGCGAACGGCGACGGGCGCATCACCACCGAAGCCGAGGGCGGCGACGTGCGCGAACGCCTGTATGCCACCGGCTGGGCCAAGCGCGGCCCGGTGGGCTTGATTGGTTCCACCAAGTCCGACGCGCTGGCCATCGTGACCAACATGCTTGAGGATCTCGCCAAGGCCGCCGAGGGTGGCCGCGTGGCCGCCGACCGCGACCCCGAGTCCATTGACCGCTTGCTGGCCGAGAGGGGTGTCAAGCCCATCGATTTCGCCGGCTGGAAGAAGATTGACGCTTACGAGCGCGCCGAGGGGTCCAAGGAAGGCCGCGAACACAAGAAGGTCATTGACCCCGACCACATGCGTCGTCTCGCCCACGCAATTCAGTAGTCATCCTGAGTGGAGAAATCTTGTGGGCGCCGTTTGTCTGCGCGCCAGCCATGACCGACCACATCCCGCACATAGCCGCGACTTGACCTCGGGCTACACTGGTGAGCATGGCTTTGACATCCGAACAGCTTGATGACATTCGTGCCCGCATTCCCGCTCGTCCCGCTACGGACATTCCCATGCCCTACGAAGACTTGGTGCGCAAGATTTTCGCCGAGGGAACCTTGAAGTCCGATCGCACCGGCACCGGCACGATTTCGCTGTTCGGCCAGCAGATGCACTTCAATCTGGCCGAATATTTCCCAATGCTCACCACCAAAACCGTGTTCTTCAAGGGGCTGGCCTATGAGTTGCTGTGGTTCCTCAAGGGCTCGTCTAATGTGCGCTGGCTGCAGGAACACAACGTGCATATCTGGGACGAGTGGGCCGACGAGAACGGCGATCTGGGCCCTGTATACGGCGTGCAGTGGCGATCATGGCCTGCGCCAACTGCGAACGATCCGAACCGCACCATCGACCAGATTTCCAACGTGCTCGATCTGATCGAGCATCACCCTGATTCGCGCCGCATGATCGTGAGCGCATGGAACCCGGCCGAGGTGGAGAACATGGCTCTGCCGCCATGCCACGCGCTGTTCCAGTTTTATGTGGCTGACGGGCGTCTGAGCTGCCAGCTCTATCAGCGCTCGTGCGACATGTTTCTTGGTGTGCCGTTTAATATCGCCTCCTATTCGCTGCTCACACTGATGCTGGCGCAACAGGCCGGCCTTGAGCCGGGCGAATTCGTGTGGACGGGCGGCGACTGCCATATCTACGACAATCACGTCGAGCAGTTCGTCGAGCAGTTGGGGCGCGAGCCATACCCGTATCCGCAGATTCAGATCGACAAGGCTGCTTCGCTGTTCGACTACCAGTACGAGGACTTCCATATCTTGGACTACCAGCATCACCCCACCATCAAAGCGCCCGTCGCCGTGTGAACGCGCGTCTGCGCCGTCTAATACACTATGTGCCAATTGGACAAACCCAAGGAGTGAGCGAAATGGAGTACGACAGTAGCCCAAACGGCTATCACGAACCCGTGCCCGGAGATGCCGGGCTTGAAGAAACCGAGGACTGGGGCGACGATTTTCCCAAGTCATTCTCGATAAATCTGATTTGGGCTCAGGCCAGCGACAAGGACGGTCGCGCCGGAGCTATCGGCTTCGAAGGCGACATGCCGTGGCACCTGCCCGAAGATCTTAAACATTTCCAAGAGCTGACCGTTTCCCACCCAGTGATCATGGGACGGCGCACATGGGAATCGCTCTCGCCGAAATACCGCCCGTTGCCAAGCCGCGACAACATTGTTGTTTCTCGCGATCCACACTATCGCGCGCTGGGCGCAACAGTGGCAAGCAGTGTGGATGAGGCACTTGATCTGGCGCGTCAGGAAGCCATTCCCGACGACGGCCTCGATCGTTCTGAGATTTGGGTAATCGGCGGCGCACAGCTGTTCGCCGAGGTACTGCCGCAAGCCAATAAGGTGTATGTCACTGAAATTGACAAGACGGTGGACGCCGACACCTACGCTCCCGACATCGCCGCACTTGATGAGAAGAATGGCGAATGGCAGGTTGTTGAGCAATCCGAAACGCTGGTTCCTGCTAATGCCGACAGCGGCATCACCGGCTACCGTTTCCTCACCTACATCCGCAACTGAAAATACGCGCTAAAGAGAAACTATGTCTGACACACACGCTGACACATACAACGTGATGACCGTATGCACCGGCAACATCTGCCGTTCCCCAATGGGCGAGATCGTCTTGCGTCACTTCTTTAACGAACGCGGCCTTGGTGACAGGGTCGCCGTCGAATCCAGCGGCGTCTCCGACGAAGAATGGAGCCATCCTATCGACCCGCGCGCCGTGCGTGTGCTGCGCGAGCGCGGCTATGGCGACGAGATTGGGCGTGACCATTTCGCACACCGTATCAGCCGCGACGAAATGGAGCGCACCGACCTGTTCCTGCCCATGACGGCCTCACATATGCGCGCACTCAAGCGCCAGTTGCCCGAAGCCAAGCGCTCGCAGGTGCGGATGTATCGCAGTTTCGACCCAGATCTGCCCACGCCGAAGCCCGGGTGCGAAGATGAGATTGACTTGGTGGATCCGTGGTATGGCGGTCAGCGCGAGTTCGAGGTGGCCATCGATCAGATTGAGCAGGTTGCCCCTTATATCGTCGATTGGGTGGCGAGCCAGCTGGACTAACGAAAAACCCCGCGCAAGGCGGGGTTTTCTTGTGGTGGCTCCGAGCGGCATCGATCCGCTGACCTAACGATTTTCAGTCGTTCGCTCTACCAACTGAGCTACAGAGCCAATGAACAGTTGAAAAAACCCGGCGAACCGGGTTCCAGCTATCCAAGCGACCCCGGCCGGACTTGAACCGGTGACCTCCGCCGTGACAGGGCGGCGCTCTAACCAACTGAGCTACGGGGCCGTGTTCTTCTCCTGATGGAGACAACAGATAGCAAGTTTACAGAGTTCTACGCGCCGCGCAAATCTCGGCGTGTCTTATCCTTTCGGCTGAGCGATAGCCGAGCGGAGAAATCTTGCTTTGCTAAAGATTCCCCGGATCTGCTATCGCTTCGCTCGGAATTATAGGGGTGGGGTGAGGCTTGCTCAGTCTGCTTGTTTCCAGCTGGCAACGTCGATGTGATGCTCGGGGTTTGCTTGCCAAGCTTCCCATGCAGATTTCACGATCTCTTCGACGTTGTATTTGGCGTGCCAACCCATTTCCTCGTTGATGCGCTTCGGTGAGCCGATCAGGTGTGGCGGGTCGCCCGCGCGGCGCGGCATCACGGCTTCTGTGAAGGGCAGCCTGCTAACCTTCTTGACCTCATCGACGATTTGACGCACGGAGGTGCCTTCGCCGGTGCCCACGTTGAAGGCATCGTATTTGCGCTCGTCACGGTCGAGATACTTCAGCGCTGCGATATGCGCGTCGGCCAGGTCGGAAACGTGGATATAGTCGCGTACGCAGGTGCCGTCCGGCGTGGGGTAATCGTCGCCGAAAATGGCCGGTGCCTTGCCCTTCTTCAAGCGGTCGAACAGCATGGGGATGAGGTTCAGGATCGCCGGATCTTCAAGCTCCACTGGGCCGCAGCCGGCCACGTTGAAGTAGCGCAGACCGCAGAAGCGGATGCCGTAGGGCTCCTCACAGGCGCGGGCCATCCACTCGCCGAACAACTTGGTCTGCCCGTATGGGTTGATCGGCAGCATTGGCACCACGTCCTCGGGCACGACGTCCACAGGCGGCACGCCGTAGGTGGCAGCAGAGGAAGAGAACACGAGCTTCTTTGCGCCGGACTCCTTCATGCCGATGAGCACGTTGAGCATGCCGTTGATGTTCTGCTGGTAGTACCACAGCGGCTTTTCGACGGATTCGCCCACCTGCTTGCGGGCGGCGAAGTGGATGACGGAGTTCACACCCTCGGCGGCCATGATTTCAGCGAGGCGCTTGCCGGAATCAGGGGAGGAGATGTCCATGCCGTAGAGGCGCGCGCCTTCGATGCGAGTGGGTTTGCCGTAGCTTAAATCGTCAACGACGACGACCTGTTCGCCGGCTTGGTGAAGAGCATGAACGACGTGTGCGCCGATGTAGCCGCACCCGCCGGTGACGAGAACTGTCATGTCTTGCCTTTCCGTACATAATGGGAGTGGTTGCGGGAGATTCGGTGAACGAACCTCTGTTCGCTTCTGCTCGCATTTGTTATTTTTTCTAACAATTTTGAGTATAGCACAGAACAAAAGCGAACACACGCTGTTGGCGACGAGATTTCCTTGTGGATAATGGGGGATTATGACCGAGAAGAACATTGCACCCACGGACAGCACAGCCCGTCCTCATCCAATGCACAAGGTGCTGTCGTTTGTTCGACGCTCCGGCAGACTTGACGCTCGTTTGCAGCGTGCGTGGAGCAGCTATGCTGGCGAATATCTGCTCGACATCAGCGCCGGCGAGGGGTCGCTCGATGTGCGCGAAGGGTTCGTATTCGATATGGAATATGTGCGCAGCACATGGGGCAATGGCAATTCGCTGATCATTGAAATCGGCACAGGGCAAGGCGAGAACGTCGTCGCCGCCGCCGAAGCGCACCCTGAAACGAACTTTTTGGCGCTTGAGGTTTACGACCCCGGTGTGGCGCACACGCTGTTGCTCGCTGGCAAGCGGGATCTTGCCAATATGCGCGTGGCGCAGGTGAACGCTCCCGAGTTGTTCAAGGTGATGGCAAGCGGTGTGACGGCTGAAGTGTGGACATTCTTCCCTGACCCGTGGCCGAAGAAGAAGCACCACAAGCGCCGCATCGTGCAACCCGCGCTGGCAGCTGAGGTTCGCCGCGTGCTTGTCGGTGGCGGTGTGTGGCGTATTGCCACGGATATTGAGGATTATGCGTTGCATGTGCACGAGGTGATGGACGGTCTTGAGGGATGGTTCAATGCTGGTGAGATCACCGTGAGCTTGCCTACGGGGCATGTGGGCAAGGGCAACGCGGATCTCGCCGCCGACATGCCACATGCCGATTTCGTGGAGTCGAACCGATTCGACGGGCGTGTGCTCACCAACTTTGAGAAAAAAGGTTTGGCTGCAGGGCGTGTGATTCACGACTTCACCTATCGCAAGATATGAAGGTTGTAGCGCGTTGCGCCAAGCATTGTTAGGTGTGAGAGTTGTATCCGGCGTGTCGCCGACTTGCGCGCAAGAGATGCCTCGCGTAATATTGCTCAAGTTGTCTGCCCCCATCGTCTAACGGTTAGGACACCAGACTTTCAATCTGACAACGAGAGTTCGACTCTCTCTGGGGGTACTTTTCAGACCCACTGGAAACAGTGGGTTTTTCCTTTGTTTTCTAGGGTTTTCGCCATATTTGAAATATCGGGGTTATAGGCCAAAATGTGTGTCTGAGTGAGCGTGTTATTCGGTGGTGTTTGGGTATCGTGTGCTGGTGTGGAATTCGTTCCAGTTGATGCCGGTGCCGTACTGGTTAGGGATGCCGAATGTCTCGTACGCGCCTTGCGGGCTGTGTTGCCATGCTTGTTGGTAGAGTTGCTGGATTTGTTGGTCAGTGAACGCGGTGGCGACCAGTCGGCCGGCCGGTTCGGGGTGTTCGCTTTGCTGGATAGCGTTCTCACGCCCTCCATCCCACCATCACAAGCGCATCATTGTCCACGCGGAAAAAATGAAAGGCCGACACGCCTACTCCCGCAAGGCCAAACCACGGTTATAAGCACCACAAAAGTTCATGTAGTCCGACATGAACTTGACAACGCGCCCTTTTTTTTTTATACGCTGGCGACGCACGTTAGATTCAGCGTGTGTTGTTATTTAGAGTTATGGGAGGTCATTATGGAAATGACGATGTTATACGAACCGGATGCTGTTATGTCACAGCCGGCAGAGATGAATGCCGTTTGGTGTTGTTGCTGCTACTTCTGCTGCTCGTGCGCATAAACTTCTAAGCTAGGATGATGGTCTATGATTAAGATTCCTCACGGAGTACAGTTTGTTATCGATGGAGATTGCGTTCTGACGAAGAGACATGGCGCTATATGCAAGCTAGCTGGGCCTGACGTGCAAAATATTTTGATTCCACTATTGCCTGAGTTGGAATTGGGGCTGGATATCGAGAAATCCTTGATATTTAAGGCCTTTGACGCTCAAAAAGCTCAGAAAGTTTTAGGGCAGCTTTTGGAAGCAAAGTACCTCATTCTCTGTAGCCAAGTTGATCATGCCGAAGATAACAATGCGTCTGCTGAGATTCTTAACCACGCTCCTTCTTTGGGAGTGTTAGGTAGCGAGAAGCTTTATCAAGAGCTGATTGCTACCTTCACTTCCACCTTTTCAACATGGGTAGTGAGAAAGGTGGAGGTACTAGACTTACAGACAGCTACAGGGTGCGACCTTGTAATCTATGTTAACCATGGCATTGATGACAAGACAACGCTCTCTTTAGCAAACCGCATGTATGATATGCGCATCAGCTATCTCAGCGTAGCAGCTGAAGAAGATGAAGTCAAGATAGGGCCTTATGTAACACAGGGTACAGGCTGCTTACGTTGCTATAATTCGCGGCGAATCTCTAATTTAACTTACGCTCATGAGACTCAACTGTTTTCTACTGCCGGTAAGGTTTATGCAAATCAAGAACTAGAAGAGCTTTCACCCATTGAGACTAAGTTTTTGGCGGGAATTCTCACTACTCAATGCCAGCAGATTGTTAATACAGTTGGTATGTTTCAGTCTCCTTTTCAAGAGCGTATCTTTACATTTGATTTGAATACCATGCAAATAACAACAGAAGAATTTTACAGGAACCCTCGATGTCGCACTTGCGGACACATCAGCGATATGTCGTCTGAAGTTAAGCAGTGGTCTGTTAATCCTTTTTTGAAAGAGGATTAAGATAATGCTGGATGATTTACTATCTCCCAAGTTATTAAATTTTAGAACAGGTCTAATTAGAGAGATTACGCAATGGTTACCAGAGTACGATGATCCACGAATTTATGTTGTCGCAGCCCTAGTATCAAATGTTGAGTATCTAGGTCTTTCGGAGCTGGGGTCTACGCTTAACAGTGGTGCAAGTGTTGACATCAAAGGCGCAATTCTCGCGGCAGTTGGGGAATCATTAGAGCGCTATTGCTCTGCAGTAATTCCGGATAATCTCTCACTTAGCTCATACAAGGATCTGAACGTCAAAGCGGTACATCCCAGTAAGTTTCAATTCTACTCCGATTATCAGTATACTTCAGAGAATTTCCCTTTTGAAAAGTTTGTTGAAACGAGCGAAGTCGTTTGGACAGAGGCAGTCGAACTGATTTCTGGATCAAAGGTATGTGTCCCTGCCGCCACAGTATATCTTCCTTATTTTGCCAGGCATAACAGTGAAACAAATATTTGGGCACCAGTGTCTAGCGGTCTGGCTTGCGCTAATTCCCCTGATAAGGCTGTGCTGAGCGGTCTCTATGAAGTAATCGAGAGAGACGCATTTATGCTTTTTTGGTTACTTGGGAGCAAAGTCAAGGCTTTAGACTGGCAAAGTAATAGTGGTCTGCATGACTTTATTCTTCGATACTTTAATCATTGCATACAGCACATTCATTTGCTTAATATTACCAGCGATATCAATGTGCCGACCGTTTTGGCTGTTTATTGCAAGCCTGGGGAAGGGCTTCTAGTATCTGCTGCCACAAGAGGAACCTTTGAAGAGGCTGCGAAAAAAGCTTTAATTGAATTGGCGCAAGGAAGAATCACTTGGCGGAAGACATTTGAAAGTGCAGCTAAACTAGATGTAGCTGCTCCGCGCTACAGCACTATTAGAACTTTTGAGGATCATGTTAATTTATATACGAATCCTCGAATGGTCTCAGAGGTTCCTTTTCTGTTTCCAAATCAATTTGAGTCATTAGAGGAGCTACAAAATCCAATTAATCCTGATCTGGTAAATGTTTCGAGTCTTGCGCAGCATCTCGATAGTCTGGGATACGAGAGTTATTGTGTCAATTTAACTCAAGGTGAGGTAGCGGAGAGTGGGAACTGCGTGTATCGCTCCTTGATACCAGGTCTGCTGGAAATATCAAACGATCATGTTTGGCAGCGCTTGGGAAGCGGGCGGATTTCTCGTTTCTACAATGAGAGAAATAGTACTGATTTCTTATATACACCTGATTGTCTTAATCCAGTTCCTCACCCTTTTCCATAGGAGAAGAAATATGACTAATGAGTTTTCATACGCAGAAATAGCTTCGGCTACAGCGCAGGTGAGAGAGTCAGAAGTTCCTGCTGTTTATGAGTCTTATCATCTTCGATCATCTTTGGATGAACGACATTTGGTAGAGCTTAGCTCTAGTATCCAGCGAGCTGTGTCTCAACCAGCTGTTGTAAATTCATTCGGAAAGACAGTTTGTGCCAAAAATCTTGCTCGCGTGCCGTTAAGCGAGACTTTAGGTGTTCGTGATCAGCAAATCATGAATATTTGGGACAAACGCCATTCAACACGAAGTTTTTCCTCAGAGTCTGTGCAGATAGGAGAGTTATCAGTTATTCTTAAAGCTCTTGTTGGGTCTTCACCGACTTTGCAGCATCGTAGCTATGCGTCAGCCGGAGCTTGCTTTCCTAATGAGATTTTTGTCAATGCGAGGAATGTGGATGGGGTCACCAACGGTTTTTACTATGTAGATTTAAGCGATAATCTGTCCTTGCGAATGCTCAGTCAGGGGCAATTCAGATTAACGTTAGAGGATCATGAACCAAGTTCTGCTTTATCCATTGTACTGATCTCTCTGTTTAGCAAGGTAACTTATAAGTACGGCGAACGCGGCTACAGGTTTTCATTGCTTGAGGCCGGAGCCATGACTCAGGTTATCGAAACGACATCAAATCTTATAGGTCTAGGAGCAGTTAGTTCTGGTGGATTCAGAGACGACATAATCCTTAAGTTGGCCGCGCTTAATGCGCCACAGGCAGGAGTTACGGCTGTAGTACATATAGGAAAGAAGGGTTGATATGCAGATCTGGCAAACGCCACATATTCTCGATGAATCGCATATTAGTACTGTACTCATCCTTCCTGCAGGATCAACCTGTGATAGATTTCCTCATCAACATCATTTGCTAGAGCATTTGATTTTTGAGATAGAAGTTTTTACTGGGATTACTTTGCGAGAGTATCTGGATAGCAAAGGGATTCAATCAAAAGCGTCAACATCCCGCGATCTGATAACTATCGCTTTCATGTCAAAGGCAACCAAGCAGCAAGCAATCTGCATTGGTAAGGCCATTACTTGTATTGCTACATCAAAGTGGAGTAAAGATGTAGAAGATAATGTTGCATCGACTCTAGAGAATGAGATGTTTTCTATTTCCTCAAATATAATGCAGGCGGCTCGCATTAGTGCAGAATTCGCATATTGGGGCGAATGCGCGAATCTTGACTCTGCCCATGTTCACACTACTATGGATAAACTGTCATCGCAGCTTCCGAGTTATTTAGAAACTCTTATGGATAGCTCTCTTGTGCTAATTGATGATCCTACAAGTTTGCTTTATGACTCTCTTAGTGGGTTACTTACAAAGAGAGGTTCTCTTTCTATGCAACATTCTTGTTGTAATAAAACTTCCCTGCCTAAGCCCACATCTTTTCAAGTTCCCATAAGACCAGTCAATTTGTCGTCGATTGTTTTTGGAGTTAACAGGGAGCTGAGTACGGTTGAACAGTTATCCATGCTTGCAGTTTCTTACTGTCTATCACGAGGCATGAGAAACGGTCTACTTTGGCAAGAAATCCAGAGACAACACCTCGCCCTGTATCACATAATAGCTTGGTTTCAAGCTGCTTCCAAGGATGCAATTCTCTCTATAGACTGGATCTCGCCTCCGGATAAAGAGCCTCTTATTAAAAACTTGGCACTAAGCGTCCTTGATTCACTTACCAAAAAGAATGAACTTCTCATGGATGAGCTTCCTTACGCAATAAGCGAAATACAAGCACAATCGCAAACCATAAAAGCGATGCCTGTAGTTGATCGGCTTAAAGCCATCGGGTCAGAAATTCTGAGTGGCAATAAAAATCTCAGCTTTGATGGGGTGTTCAATCAGATTGGCTGCATCAAGTTAGAAACATGTGCTAGCTTGTTATCTGAGTTTATGGATAGCCCGCTTTTGTTTATCAATCAAATGGGTCAGGCGCAATTTCAGTGATTATTACCTAGGAGGTGAGCGTGAGTATTACGATTGATAATCTCGTTGTTCAATATAAAAAGCAGCCTCAACCTGCATTGCATATCGAGCATTTAGAGATTTCGGAAGGCATTGTTGCTGTAATTGGCGAAAATGGCGCTGGAAAGAGCACTTTATTTAAAACCCTACAAGGTTTTTTGCCTACTAATGAGGGGACTATTCATAAGATTGGTAAAACCGGCAAGTTTTCATCTGTTCAGGTTTTTCAGTCAGAACAGTGTTTTGAGTACGCATCTGTGAAAGAATGGATCGAGTTTCAAGGCCTTCTTAGAGGTGTGGAAGTTTCTGCATCTGAAATCGAAGCCTGTATCGAAAAGGCGCAACTGCAGGGGAAAGAGAAGCATCTAGTAAACGAGCTTTCAGGCGGACAACAGCGTAAGCTCAATTTGCTCTGCGCATCTTTTGGAGATCCTGACCTGCTTATACTCGATGAGCCAACAACGGGTCTTGATCAAGAAGCGCGCAAAGCGTATTGGACAACAATTACCGCGTATCGGCAAAGCCATCCCAATACGTTACTGTTTAGCGGCCACTACATGGATGAGGTTGAAGAAAATGCAGATCAGGTTATTGTGTTGAGTCATGGGCAGGTCATTGCGACAGGCTCTCCTGAAGAGTTAGTTGATAACCTTGGTTTTGAGTACGTTGCGATTGTTCCTAAACAAGCAGTTTCTTTGTTTGATCTGCAGACGATTGACTATGCGGATGAAGGGGAGTGTTTCAATCTCTACATAGCTGATCTTGATGGTTTTTTCTCTAGCTATGGATCAGTGGATGAACTGATTAAGAAAGGCATTCAACTTCGTCTTCCTAATATGTCTGATGTCTATACGCTGCATTACAGGGAGGAAGTCCATCATGCATAAGCAGTTAAGATTGATCTCCATATTTTTCAAAATGGAGTTACGAAATAAAGCATTCCTCATTCCTTCTTTTGTTTTTCCTCTTCTTATGCTTACGCTTATGTCTGTTGCAGGTAGCAGGGATGGAGCAAGAGATGGCATGTCTTATGCAAGTTTCTTGACTCCTGGAATACTGTGCATGGCATATGCGGCCGTTTCGCTTGTAGCAATTCCTGTGATGTTTTCCTCGTATCGAGAAAAGGGTCTTTTGCGAAGTTTTAAGACATCGGAGTTGCCGATGAGGAATATAGTATTCGCGATTATTGTGACGCAGCTAATCTTTATGCTGCTGCAGACTGTTCTTGTATTGGCGTTTTCACACGTGGTACTGCATGCGCGATTCGACTTTACCTCCACGAGTTGGATGACAATTCCTGTTGTTTTGCTTGGTCTTTTTGCACTACTTTCGGTCGGTTTTTTCATTTCTTCGTTTCTGGCAACTTCGAGATCAGCAACTATGGTAGGCAACCTGAGTAATCTTGTCGCGATTTTTCTCGGAGGCGTGTTTTTCCCTACTGATGTATGGCCTTCTTTTATGCAACCGATCATCTGGATTAACCCATTAACATGGATTATTGAGGCGCTCAGGAAGTCTGTATTATACGGGACTATGGAGTTTGCTAATCTCTATACAGAGCTGGGAGCTCTTTTTGCAATTGGTGTGGCTAGCTTCTTTTTAGCACTTAAGCTGTTTAAATACGAATAAGAGGGGCTGTAAAAATTGAGCCGCACCCTGTTTGTTGGACTGAAGAAATTCAGATTCGATGATTGGAGGTGCGGTTCTCCGTATGAGGAGGATCGAAGGAAACAGGGTTGGGACCCCGGACAGCCTCGCTCGAAATAATGAAGAACGGATAGTACAAGGCCTTGCAACCCAAATAGGTTGCAAGGCCTTGATGTAGCTCTAGCGCCAGATCACATCAAACTGGTGTAGATCTTCAGGATGTCCTCTTCTGTGGCCTTGCGCGGGTTGCCAGGGGTGCACACGTCGTTGAAGGCATCATGCGCCAGCAGGGGCAGATCGGCTTCGGTGGCGCCGACTTCACTGATGGTGGTGGGGTTCTTCAGATCCACGGTGAGCTTATGGACGGCCTGCACGGCCTGTTCGCGCACTGTTTCCAGATCGCCGGTGTAGGCGTCTTTTACGCCGAATGCGTCAGCAATGTCGCGGTATTTCTCGCCGGTGTAATCCTTGTTGTATTCCATGACCGGGGCCAGCAGGATGCCGTTGGCTACGCCGTGCGCCACACCAAGGCGTCCACCCAGCGGGTGCGCCATGCCATGAACCAAACCCAAGCCTACATTCGAATAGGCCATGCCGGTGATGTAAGAAGCGTAGGCCATCTGTTCGCCGGCTGGCACGTCACCGTCAGCACTTTTAGCTAGGTTGGCCGCAATCATGCGAATAGTTTGCATACTCAGGCAGTCCGACAGGCTCCACGCGCCCGGCGTGATATAGCCTTCGATGGCGTGGGTCAGCGCGTCGAGGCCGGTGGCAACCTTCAGACCGCGTGGCATGGAATCGGTCAGATCAGGGTCAACGAAGGCGACAATCGGGATGTCGTGGGGGTCAACAGCCACAAACTTGCGCTTGTTTGCCGTGTCGGTGACCACATAGTTAATCGTCGTCTCGGAGGCTGTGCCTGCGGTGGTTGGCACGCCGAAAATCGGCACGGATGGGTGCTTGGTGTCTGCCACACCTTCCAGCGAGAGCACGTCTGCAAACTCGGGGTTGGCAGTTATGATGCCGATGCCCTTGCAGGTGTCTTGCGGAGAGCCTCCGCCCAAGCCGATGAGGAAGTCGGCGCCGGAGGCAGCGAACTTGGCCACGCCGTCTTGAATGCACTCGACGGGCGGGTTTGGCTTGACGTTCGAGAAGATCTCGTAGGGCATGCCGGCTGCATTCAGCACGTCAGTCACCTTCGCTACAGTGCCTGTCTCCAGCAGCACCGGATCGGTGACGATGAATGCCTTGGTGAAGCCGTGCGACTTAGCCACAGCGGGAATTTCCTTGATTGCACCGCGCCCGAAATATGCAGTTTGATTGAAAATCATGCGATATACCATGAGGCTCTCCTTTAAGCTCAGGGATTTGAGATCGGATGTTTCCGACGTTGCTTATCCTACCTCTAAGCAACGAAAATTAGCAAACAGTAGTAAAAATATTTTCTAAAGATGCCACATGAGCCCTGCGCGCTCTTAGCGACCCCTCGGCACGGCGGCGCTTTCTCTCTCGATAAGTTGCGTTGGCAGGATGAGATAGCGGTCGGAATTGTCGAGTTCCTCGTCGCGCGCCTCGCACACCATCTTGAGCGCCTTGCGTGCGATGAGCTTGAAAGGCTGGCGAATCGTGGTCAACGCTGGCGATAGATATGGCGAAGGATAGGTGTCGTCAAAGCCGACCACCGACAATTCGCTAGGAATTGAGATGCCGCGTTCCTGCGCAGCCTTGTATAGGCTCACGGCCATAAGATCGTCGAAGCAGAACACGGCGGTGGGTGGCTCGTTAAGATCCAGCAACTCGCAGGAGGCTTGGTATCCATTCTCGGAGGTGTAGTCGCCCTCCCTGATCAAATCGGGATTCATGTCGATACCTGCCTGGCGCAGAGCTGCCTCATATCCAGAAAGTCGCGCCGTGGAGGAATGGCGGTCGGTCGGACCGGTAATCGCCCCAATGCGCGTGTGCCCGAGGTTGAGCAGGTGCTGTGTGGCTTCATATCCGCCGCGCCAATTATCGACATCGATTCCCAGCAGGCCTTCACTGACACGACCGTAGGAATTGATGACCACATATGGGATGCCTCGCGAGTCAAGCAATCGCGCCCCCTCCTCAGGCATGGCCGACAGCAGGGTGATCACGCCCATGGGATTGCGGTCGATGATTTCTAGGAAGCAGTCGGAGACATCCGATTCTCCCAGTAGTCGAGTGACGGCGACGCCTACGCCGAAGTCGCGTGCCTGATAAACGAGTTCTTTAGACAACTCGAAGGAACCGTTGTTCTCCAGCGAAGAGACCACGAACTCGACGGTCCGACTGGTCTTGGTGCTTACCAGTGGCTTGGAGTATCCATATCGCGCCAACAGTTCTTCGATGAGCCGGCGGGTGTCGTCAGCCACGCCGCTGCGCCCGTTGACAACCTTCGAGACGGTTGCCGGAGATACCCCAGCCTCGTCGGCGATATGCGAAAGTTTGACCTTGCGAACTTCTTCCTCTGCTGGCATATTCCCTCCTTCTTCCATCCAGTTCGACATCTGGCTTCCCGCGACGGCGTGTCGCGCGTTACTTCGCACGTGCTAGCCACTGTTGAGAGCAGTATAGCAATTTTTCTTTCCAAATCGACTTGAAATTTTCTAAGCTGTCAGGTAAAGTTTTCATGTGACTTGGTTCACACTTGTGCGCAATGGAGCGTCCCTCAGTGACGAGGATGTGAGCCAGGAGACGACAACCACACAATCACATCGAATAGGAGCAAACAATGGTAGCCGTCGGTTTTCTCGTACTGCTGATTGCCACTGTCTTCCAAGGCAGCTTCGGCATCTGTTTTAAGAAGTATCAGCCGTTCTCTTGGGAGTCCTTCTGGGCGCTCTTCTCAATCATCGGCGTACTGCTCATGCCGCATATTTGGTGCGCCATCCTCGTGCCCGATTATTTCTCGTATCTGACCGCCACTCCGCTGCCCACGCTGGTCACCGGCGCGGCCTGCGGCTTCTTCTGGGGTATTAGCTCCATCTGGTATTCCTTGGCTATTAACTACATTGGCGTCTCGCTGGTCACCGGCATCAACCTCGGCCTGTCGAATCTACTCGGCTCGCTGGTGCCGATGTTTGTGCTCGGCACCTTCCCCTCCGCTTCCTCGCTCATCCTGCTGCTGGTGGGTCAAGCCATTCTTATGGGCGGCGTCGTGGTTCTCTCCAAAGCCGGCTTTATGAAGAGCGACACCGCTGAGATTAAGCAGGAGGTCGATCCTAAGACCAAGCGCAACTCCCTGTTCATGGTCGGCTTCATCATGGCCCTCGCCTCCGGTGCCGGTTCCGCGGCCATCAATATCGGCGGTTCCTTCTCCAACCATCCGGTCACTCTCGCCACCGAGGCTGGTGTCGATCCGATGTACGCCAACCTCCTGCAGTGGCCGGTCGTGTTCTTCGGCGGCTTCCTCGCCAACTTCGGCTACGCCGTCTATAAGCTCATCAAGAACAAGACCTACACCGACTACACCAAGCCTGGCTGCCTCAAGGCCTACGGCAAGGTGCTGCTCACCTCCTTCGTGTGGTTTGCCGCCCTTGGTGTCTATGCAATGGCCACCGCCCTGCTCGGTTCCTTCGGGCCGGTTGTCGGATGGGTTGCATTCAACGGCCTTGCTCTCATCATCGCCAACCTCTGGGGCTTCAAGGACGGCGAATGGAAGGGGCATCCGAAGGCTCGCAACGTTGCCCTCATTGGCAACGCGATTATCATTGTCTCCCTGTTTGTCGTAGGCATCGCCAACGGCATGGCCTGACATCTGCCCCAATCCAACATCCATCCAACGCAACGAAGCGACACATAGGAAAGGAAACCCATCATGGCAGTCGACAATGTCTCTTCTCTCGACGAGCTCACCTACGTACCCGAGATGCCTGATACCCCGCGCCCGATCGTCTCGATCGCCACAGGCGGTATTGTCACCGGATCGCACTATCCGGCCTACAAGCTCGCAGGCTACCCAGTAATCGGCACCTACGACATAAACAAGGAGTCCGCAGTCAAGGCTGCCGAACTTGTTGGCGCCGAATATGTGGCCGACACGCTGGAGGGCATCATCGCCTACGGCGCCGAACATGGCGCGGTCTACGACATCGCGGTTCCTGCAAACGACACCGCTGGCATCCTCGAGAAGCTACCCGATGGTGCGGGCGTGCTCATGCAGAAGCCGATGGGTGAAAGCATCGAGGAGGCTCGTCGCATCCTGACGATCTGCCGCGAGAAGCATCTGATCGCCGGCGTCAACTTCCAGCTGCGTCAGGCTCCCTACATGTTGGCCGCTCGCCAGCTCGTCAAGGAGGGGGCAATCGGTGAAATCACCGACATCGACCATCGTCTCGTGGGCACCCAGCCGTGGAATCTCTGGCCCTTCCTCTTCCCTAAGGATCGCGTCGAGATCAACTACCATTCGATCCACTACATTGACAACATCCGCAGCTTCGTGGGTGATCCGAAGGGCGTGTACTGCAAGACGATGCAGCACCCCAAGATGCGCGATCTGGCGCAGACTCGCACCTCGATTATCATGGACTACGGCCCTGATTTGCGCTGCAATCTGCACATCAACTTCAACCACGACTACGGCAAGAAGTATCAGGAGTCGATCCTCAAGATCGAAGGCACCAAGGGTGCGATCCGCATCAAGCTTGGCCTGATGTATGACTATCCGGACGGCGAGCCCGATAAGGTGGAGCTCTTCACCTACGAGACCGGCGAATGGCGCGATGTGCCGTTCCGTGGCAGCTGGTTCAACGAGGCATTCATCGGCACCATGGGCGGGCTCATGAAGAAGCTCGACGATCCTAGATACGACTACATAAACTCCGTCGAGGACGCCTACCACACCATGTGCGTTGTCGAGGCAGCCTACAAGTCCAGCGAAACCGGTGGCGTGGCCGTCGCCGACTACGCGATCTGACGGTCGACTCACCGAACTGCAACATACCGTAACTAAACAAACGAAAGGCAACGGACATGCGCATCGTCGACACTCACGTCCACGTCTGGGACCTCGAGCACTACCGCCTTCCCTGGCTTGACGCCGAGGGCCCCACGCTCAATCGCACCTGGATGCCTGCCGACTACCGCGACGAGCAGTGCGGCGGACAGGATTACGTTATCGACAAGGCGATTTACATCGAGGTCGATATGGCGCCGGAGGAGCGCGCACGCGAGAACGAACTCGCCGTGGCACTAGTCGACGATGCGTCCACGCCTTTCGCTGGCGCCTGCATCAGCGGTGATCTGGCCGACCCAAGATTCGGCGACTATATCCGCCCCTGGGCTGAGCACAGGCAGATCAGGGGCGTGCGTCAGGTGCTGCACGTCCCCTCCGCCGCACCGGGCACCTGCTTGAGCGAGACATTCGTGAGCAACGTGCGACTGCTGGGCGAGCTGAACCTCGTGTTCGAGGGATGCGTTCGCAATCCCGAGCTCGGCGATCTGGCCGAATTGGCGCGTCACTGCCCCAACACCACCATCGTCGTGGATCATATGGGCATCGTCGACGCCGATGTGGCCGGACTTGAGCATCCGCAGGGTGCTGACGCGGAGTATCTGGACGCATGGCGGCGCAATCTCGCGGCTTTAGGTGAGTTGGACAACACGGTGTGCAAGGTTTCGGGTCTTAACCCAGCCAAGGATTGGAGCGCAGAGACGCTTGGGTGCGCCGTGCAGGTTGCCTTCGACTCCTTCGCCGAGAGCCGCCTGATGTTCGCCTCGAACTTCCCAGTGCTCAATGTGGCGATGACACTCGATGAATGGGTGCGCGCCATGATTGAAATCACTCACAAGCTGTCCCCCGCGGCACGAGAGGCATTCTTCGCCGGCAATGCCGAGCGAGTCTACGGCCTGTGAGTCACTCTGTACCCCCATATCCCATATCCATTTTCATCCACCCTCTAATTAGTTAAGGACCCCATCATGAGCAACGTCATCCGCTTCGGCTCCGTTTCCCGCACCGACGGCCCCGAGGGCTACGAGCGCTACAAGGCTTTCCATGCCGCTCCCTTCGCCGGCGTCAACGAGATGATCAAGGCCTGCAATCTGCGCAACTACTCGATCTACCACTACGATGGCCTGTTATTCTCCTACTACGAGTATGTGGGCGACGACTACGAGGCTGACATGGCCAAAATGGCGGCCGATCCGACCACCCAGGAATGGTGGGCTGCTGTGGTGCCTTGCATGAAGCCTCTGACCGGCGATGGCCCGTGGGTTGATATGGAGGAGCTGTATCACCTCGACTGAGGCGCCGCGCGCTGACCACCGCAACCAAAGCAATCTCGAAAACCACGACCGGCAAAGGAGAGACATGGTCATGGAAGGAATGTATGTGGCGGCCATTGTGCCCTACGACCACAACGGCAATATCGACGACGCGGGTATACGCCGACTCGTGGAGCACAACCTCGACGAGGGGGCCGTGGGCTTCTTCGTCGAGGGGTCGAGCGGCGAATGCTTCCTGCTCACCCCCGAGGAGCGCCTGCATCTGTTCGAGATCTTCGCCGAATACCGAGATCGCTGCACGCTGTTCGCGCATGTCGGTTCCTGCGGAACCGATGAAGCCGTGCGCTATGCGAAGGCCGTCAAACAGATGGGATACCAGCGCGTGGCCGCCACTCCGCCGATCTACTTCGGGTACTCGCCGGCCGCGGTCGCCGGATACTATGACGACATCGCAGCAGCCATCGGTGAGGGCGTCTACTACTACAACATTCCGATGAACACCCATCGCACGCTGGACCTGAACAATGCGGACACCCGCGCGATGTTCGCTTCAGGGTCGATCGCCGGAATCAAGCACACCAACCTTGATCTCTATGAGATGGAGCGTCTGCGCGCCATCAATCCTTCGCTTAAGGTGTTCGGAGGCTTCGAGAACCTCATGATTGCCTTCATGGCCATGGGTTGCGACGGATTCATCGGTTCGACCTTCAACTTCACGCTGCCGCATTTCACCGCAATCATGCAGGCCTTCGAAGCTGGCGACATGGACAGGGCACGCGAGCTGCAGGCCCGCGCGAACAACGTCATGGAGGTCATCATGCGCGAGGGACTGTTCCCCTCGATCAAACACATGATGGGCGTGCGCGGTTTTGAGGTTGGCCCAGTGCGCAAGCCGTTCCTGCCGCTGGATGCACAGGCAGCCGCACGGGTTGAGCAGGTCGTGGCCGATAATCTTATCGTCTGAACGCGCCAGTCCACCTACCGTACCCACACATCCATAACCCGATATCCATCGTGCAGACATTAAGGAGAGGGATCATGTCTGTTCATCTCAAAGGCATTACCTGGGGCCATAGCCGCGGGTTCACCTCCATTGTCGGAGTCACCCAGCGCTATGCCGAGCTTCATCCGGGATTCGATATCACTTGGGAGAAGCGATCTCTGACCGAATTTGAAAGCAAGCCCATCGACGAGCTGGCGAGTGAATACGATTTGCTGATCATCGACCATCCGTGGGCTGGATTCGCCGCCGCGCACAATGTGCTGCTGCCACTCGACGACTGGCTCGACGCTGACTATATGGCTGACCAGCGCGCCAACTCCGTGGGTGCCTCCTGCTCCAGCTACAACTTCGACGGCTTCCAGAGTGCGCTGGCCATCGACGCGGCCTCTCCTGTGTCCGTGTGGCGCCCCGATCTGCTGCCTGCGGGCGAGGTGCCGGCCGATTTCGAGGGCGTGATTGCCTTGGCGCAGAAGGGGCAGGTTGCCTTCGCTGGCACGCCGCAGTACCTGCTCATGGATTTCATCGGCCTATGCAACACCGCCGGTGGTGATCTGTTCGCGGAAGGTAGCGATCATGTCGTCGACCGCGCCACCGGCGTCAAGGTGCTTACGGATATGCGCCGCCTAGCTCAGCTCGTCGACCCTGCTGTGTTCGAATGGAGCACAATCGAATTGCACGAGCAGCTGGCGAAGTCTGACACATTGAGCTACTGCCCGTGGGTCTATGGCTATGTGAACTACTCTCGCCGCGGATATGCCAAGCACGTGCTCAAGGCCGGCAATGTGCCGACTTATGCCGGCCGCATGGTCACTGGCGTGCTTGGAGGCACCGGCCTCGCTATCTCCGCGAAAACCGCACATCCGCGCGAAGCTGCTGATTTTGCTGCGTGGGCCGTCTCTGGCGAGGTGCAGCGCACTCTGTTCACCGACAATGGCGGCCAGCCTGGCCATCGCACTGCGTGGCTCGATGAGGAGTGCAACCGCACCACACTCGATTTCTTCAAGGACACACTGGACACGCTGGATGTGAGCTATATGCGCCCGCGATACAGTGGATATCTCACCTTCCAAGACAACGCCGGCGGATTCATTCAGGATTTCGTGCGCGGCGCGGGAACGGCCGAGGATGTGCTTGACCAGTTGGACAGGTTGTATGTGACCTCACGCGAACAGTAAGGAGTGAGCGTCATGAAACCACTTGAGGGTCTGATTGTCCTCGATTTCTGTCAATACCTCGCTGGCCCCTCCGCAGCGATGCGGCTGGCCGATCTCGGGGCGCGCGTGATTAAAGTTGAGCGCCCCGGCGTGGGTGATGGTTCACGCCGACTTGCCCTCGAAGGGTTGTGGTCGGATGGAGACGCAGTGAATTTCCATGCGATCAACCGCAATAAAGAAAGCGTCGCTTTCAATACCAAGGATCCGGACGACCTTGCCAAGGTCAAGAAACTTGTGGCACAGGCCGATGTGCTCATCGAGGCTTTTCGCCCTGGTGTTATGGATCGGCTGGGGCTCGGTTGGCAGGAAGTGCACGAACTTAATCCGCGATTGGTCTACGGTTCGGTGACCGGCTACGGCACAGTGGGCCCATGGGTTGGCAAACCTGGCCAAGATCTATTGGTGCAGTCCCTTTCGGGCTTGGCGTGGCTCAATGGCGATGACGGGCAGCCGCCGATGCCATTTGCCTTGTCGCTGGCCGATTCCTATACGGGCGTGCATCTGGTCGAGGGTATCCTAAGCTGCCTTATCCGCCGTGAAACCACCGGCGAAGGTGGGCATGTGGAGGTGAGTCTGCTCTCCTCGATCCTCGATATGCAATTCGAGGTGCTCACCACCTATCTCAATGACGGTCACCGGCTGCCGCAACGCAGCGCTTTCCATAACGCGCACGCGTATCTGGCCGCGCCTTACGGCATCTACGAAACTGCCGACGGCTATCTGGCGCTGGCGATGGGTTCGGTCAATCGCATCGGCGAGCTCATCGGATCGGTCGAGGTGGCCGCGTATACCGACGAGTCCGAATGGTTCACCAAGCGCGATGAGATTAAGCGAGAGATCGCCTCGGCGCTGGCTGGGCAAACCACCGCGCACTGGCTGGGTGTGCTTGAACCGGCAGGCGTGTGGTGCTCCGATGTGCACACTTGGGAGCAGCTCGTTGCCTCCGATGCCTTCAAGGCGCTGGACTTTCTTCAGGACGTGGCTCGTGAAGGTGACCCTGCGCTGCTCACCACGCGTTGCCCGATTCGTTTCCTTGGTGAGCCTCGTGGCAATTCCAAGCCTTCCCCTAGGCTTGGCGCCGATACGGAGCGCATCATCGCCGAATTCGGTCTGGATCAAGCGGACGCCCAGACTGCGAACGTTCAGATCGTAAACGTTCTGACTGCAAACGTTCAGGAAGGAGTCGCGCGATGAAACCCCTTCATGGCATTAAGGTGCTGGACTTGAGCCAATTCCTCTCCGCCCCCTCCGCCACACTGCGACTGGCGGATCTCGGCGCTGATGTGCTCAAGGTGGAACGGCCTGGAACCGGTGATATCTGCCGCCATTTGTATGTCTCAGATTGTGTGATTGATGACGACAGCTCCCTGTTTCACGCCATCAACCGCAATAAGAAGGCCATTGCCCTCGATCTCAAGGATCCGGCTTCACGCCCTGTGCTTGAGAGGCTTGTGCGCGAGGCCGATGTGATGATCGTCAACTACCGTCCCGGTGTGGCCGACCGTATCGGTGTAGGATACGAAGCCATGAAGGCGCTCAATCCCGCGTTGGTCTACGGTGAAATCACAGGATATGGCACTGATGGACCGTGGGTTGGCAAGCCTGGCCAAGACCTGCTGGCGCAGGCGCTGTCCGGCATCTGCTGGCTCAATGGCAACGCCGACCAGCCGCCCACCCCGATGGGACTGTCGGTGGCGGATCTCTTCGCAGGGCAACTGCTGGTGCAGGGCGTTATGGCGGCGCTGCTGCGCGCCAAGCGCACCGGTGTTGGCGCGCATGTGCACGTCAGTCTGCTTGAGGCGTTGCTTGATATGCAGTTCGAGGTGTTCACCACCTATCTCAATGATGGGCGCAAGGCGCCTGTTCGCAGCACCGTCAATAACGCGAATGCCTATATTTCCGCGCCCTACGGCATCTACGCCACCGCGGACGGATATCTGGCTCTGGCCATGATCCCCATCCCCAAGCTCGGCGAGCTTATCGCTTGCGACGCACTGCTTGGCTTCACCGACCCAGACGACTGGCATCGCCGCCGCGACGAGATTAAACGTATCATCGTCGATCATCTAGCGAGCGACACCACCGCCCATTGGCTATCGCTGCTGGAGCCCGCTGATGTGTGGTGTGCAGATGTCTATGACTGGGAGCGACTTATGAGCACCGAGGCCTTCCGTGCGCTCGATATGGTGCAGGAGGTTCGCCGTCCCAACGGCACCGTCATCGCCACGACTTGCTGCCCGATCCGCATAGATGGCGAACGTTACAAGGGCGGGCCGGCCGCACCCACCGTCGGACAGGACGACGCGGAATTCCTCTAAGTCGCCCTGTCGCATGTTGCTATTGCCTATCCGTCATTCATCTCAACAGAAAGGATTCATCATGAACGAACAAGCACTGTACTTCGAGGATTATGAGCTCGGATCGAAGCGCGTTACTGGCGCACGCACAATCACCGAAGCTGATTTTGTGATTCATGCTGGGCAGACCGGCGATTTCTTCCCGCATCATATGGACGCGGAATTCGCCAAGACTACCGAATTTGGCCAGCGCATCGCGCATGGAACGCTCACCTTCTCCGTCGGTGTTGGGCTGACTGCCTCGTTTGTCAATCCCGTGGCCTTCTCCTATGGATACGATCATCTGCGCTTCATTAAACCAGTGTTCATCGGTGACACCATCCACACCGAGGTGACGATTCACGACAAGCAGGATTCCCCTAAGCATCCCGATCAGGGCATCGTGACCGAACGGCTCGCCATCATCAATCAGCGCGGCGAAACCGTGATGGTGGCCGACCACCTGCTCATGTGCCAGAAGAAGGCTTGAGCTGGGCGACTGGCGTGATGCGACTGGGCGTGACGTGGGGTGATGTGGCGCACGCATGCCGATAGGATGTCCATTTGCTGAGCTCTGAAGATACGCGGCGGCATCGGCGCGTGTAACGTCTCGAATCATGACTGATAACAGCGCAACGAAGAAATACACCATCGCCGTCATTCCAGGCGACGGCATCGGCAAGGAAGTCACCCCCTGGGCGCAGAAGGCATTGGAAAAGGCTGCCGAAGGTGTGGCCGAGTTCAATTATGAACACTTCGATTTGGGTGCCGAGCGCTATCTCAAAGACGGCGCGATTTTGCCCGAGGACGAAGAAGAGCGCATCAAGAAAACCGACGCCATCCTGCTTGGGGCCGTCGGAGACCCGCGCATTAAGGCCGGCATCCTCGAACGTGGCCTGTTGCTCAAACTCCGCTTCGACCTCGATCAATACGTGAATTTGCGCCCCTCCAAGCTGTACAAAGGCGTCATCTCGCCGCTGGCCAACCCCGGCGACATTGATTTCGTGGTGGTGCGCGAGGGCACCGAGGGTCTGTATTGCGGGGCAGGCGGCGCCGTTCGCCGCGGCACTGCCAACGAGGTGGCCACCGAAGTCTCCATCAACACTGCCTATGGCGTCGAGCGCGTGGTGCGCTATGCCTTCCAACTGGCTATGAAGCGCAAGAAGCACGTCACCTTGGTGCACAAGAAGAACGTTCTGGTTAACGCTGGCGACATGTGGCAGCGACTTGTTGATAAAGTGGCCGCCGAATACCCTGAAGTTTCCCACGACTATTCGCATATCGACGCGGCCACCATCTTCTTGGTGTCTGACCCGTCCAGATTCGACGTGATCCTGACCGATAACCTCTTCGGTGACATTCTCACCGACGAGGCCGGCGCGGTGGTCGGCGGCGTGGGATATTCCGCCTCCGGCTGTATCAACGCATCCAACGAATTCCCATCCATGTTCGAGCCGATTCACGGTTCCGCGCCCGACATCGCCGGCCAGAACAAGGCCAACCCGACTGCCGCGATTCTCTCCGCTGCCATGCTGCTGCGTCACCTTGGCTTCGACGAGGCCGCCGCACGCATCGACACGGCCGTGGAAGCGGACATCGAAGAACGTGGCTCTTCTGTGCGCTCCACCGACCAAGTTGGTCGTGATATTCTCGCGCGCATGTGAGCGACATGCGGGTGTGTGTGGCCATGTTCGGCAGCTAGCCATCTATGGAGTATTCTCTAATCATGAGTGATTTCAATACTATGAACGGCCAAGCGCCGCAGTCCGCCCAAACTCAGCCTGAGTATCCTCAGCAGTCCGGCCAGCAGTCCCCTTATCAGCAGCCAGCACAACAGTCGGCTCAGGAATATGCGCAGCCTGCCTATCAGCAGCCCGCATATCAGCAGCCTGCACAGGGCCAGCCCTATGGTCAGCCCGCCTATCAGCAGCCAGCATACCAACAGCCTGCTTACCAGTCTCAGCCGGTCTATCCTGGGCAGAAGTCTAAGTTGGCTGCTGGCCTGTTCGGCATTTTTCTTGGTGCACTTGGTGTACATAACTTTTATTTGGGATATACCGGCAAAGCTGTAGCTCAGCTGTTGCTCACCTTGTTGGGCTGGATTTTGCTGGGGATTGGCCCGATTGCCGCATACATTTGGGGCTTGGTTGAAGGCATTCTGATTATCAGCTCCGCCTACGGCTCAAACTGGCATAAGGATGGGCAAGGCATGGAATTAAGGGACTGAAGATCAGCTTCTTTTCTGTGACAAGTTTCCCTTGGTAATTATGCGAGGAGAATCAAAAACCCCCGGCGGCAAGCTCGTCGGGGTTTCTCTTATGCGTGCCGATGGATGCTGGCAATGCCATCTCGATGGCGATTTTTTCGTGGATGCTGCTAGCGACGAGGCTGTTGGCAGTCTGTTGCGCGATATTGAAATGGCCTTGAGTACTTTTGCTGACGGGCATTGCGATGACATGTTCGCGCGAGGCGGCAGTTCATTGATTATCGGTGACGACTTGATTGCTGACAGCGTTGCGCCGCTGGTAGTGCAAGTCATGACGAGGCATATTGATGCCCGCTTGGTCGGCACAAATGCCGAGGCCATTACAATGGCATTTACGCGTGCGTTCGCATTTGGCAAGACGAGTGTTTCGCATAAATCTAAACCATCAATACCGGTGCAAGCCGAGCAGCAAAATGCTGATGAGGAAGCTCGCTGGCAGTCCTTGTTGCGCGATTTGCGTGTTGTGCTCGACGAGCCGCGTTCGCCTGCTGAACAGATGGCTGTGGATGAGCAATGGGCGCGTGAAGTAGCGGCAGGCACAAGGCCGCCGACATTGCGTTTCTGGCAGTGGAATGCGCCTTGCGTGGTAGTTGGCCGCTTCCAGTCAATCCCAGACGAAGTGCATGAGGAAGTGGCTCGCGCTGAAGGATTCACAGTGGTGCGCCGATGCACTGGTGGCGGCGCGATGTTCATTGAACCCGGCAACACTATCACCTATTCGCTTTACGCTCCTCTCGGGTTTATCGAAGGGTTGAGCGCTGAGCAGTCCTACCGATTGTGCGACCGCTGGCTGGTGGAAGCATTGCGCGGATTGCATCTCGATGTGGGATTTTGTGGGGTTAATGACATCGTCTCGCAATACGGCAAAATTGGAGGTGCTGCGGCTCGGCGCTTCCCTCGCCCTGCATCCATCATCATTTCCTCTGACGAGCACGGCGGCAACCGTCACGCCCAAGCGAACGGCGCAATTCTGCACCATGTCACGCTTGCTTATGATATTGATGCTGAAACAATGAGCCGTGTGCTCAACACCTCACGCGAAAAAATGAGCGACAAGGCTGTTAAATCAGCCGTCAAGCGCGTTGACCCGCTGAAGCGTCAAACAGGCATGTCGCGCCTCGAGCTTATTGACTATCTGATACATTCACTCATTCACGCTTAGCGTAACCGGTAATTGCGCACAATTGCGCACGATCGCGTTCGATTGCGTCCGATTGCACCCGATTGCGCTCAGTCCTCCAATTCCACTTAGTGATGTAACTCACGAATTGCTCTTGAGTGTGCACGATAGCCTCGGCGGGATAGTGAGTTAAAATATGACGCACGGTCAATGACGAACCGCGTGATAGCCGAAAGGGTTCGGCAGAAAGTTGGTGCAAGGTGATGCAAAGCCCGAATGCAGCGCCACAGCAGGAAAACATTCTGTTGCGCACCGCGCTATTTAAGCAGGTTGCTCCCGACCGAGCTGAGGAGCTGATTGAGCATCTCAATCATGGCATATACGACAAAGGCGACGCGATTTTTACCCAAGGCGACACCGATCATCGCGTGTATTTTCTGCAGACTGGGCGCGTCAAACTCATCAGGCAGGCTGCCGACTATCGCGTGCAGCTGCTGTCCATTCACGCCCCAGGGGAGATGCTCGGAGAGATTCCCGTCTTTGATCCGAACGGCGGCCCGCGCACAGCTTCCGCACTGGCAATGTGCAATAACACGCGTGTGGTGTGGCTTGAGCGCGAAGTGTTGTTTCATTGGCTTGACCAATATCCCCGCGTGGCTGTTGATATGCTTCAGGTCTTGGCTGGGCGCATGCGTGATAATAATGAGCGCATCTCTGACTTGGTGTTCATGGACGTTCCGGCGCGTTTGGCTAAAACGTTGATTAATCTTGCGTCCCGTTTTGGCGAGCCGGTGGAAGCAGGATTGAAAGTTCCTCACGATTTGACTCAAGAAGAATTGGCGCAGCTGGTTGGCTCTAGCCGTGAAACAGTGAATAAGGCATTAATGGATTTTGCGAACCGCGGATGGATTGCACGTGAGGGGCGTTCAATTATTATTTATCAGCCAGGCATGTTGATCCGTCGTTCGCGTAGATAAGCTTTTTCTCGCGCATACAGTACAGCCGCCCTTATAGTATGTATGGCATGTCGAAAAAGAACGTTCTGACGCTCCGACGTGTGTTTTCACTGTTGCTTGCATATGTCATGCTATCTGTGGGTGGCGGGGTAGTGCTGTCTGCAATGCTGTCCCCCCTAGTCTTCGGAGCGAATTCGGTAGCGAAAGCAGTGGTGCCGTCGCTCAAGGTTGAGGGCGTTGATTTCGATGTGACTTCTCTGCCGCAAAAGTCTGTGATGTATGCCTCTGACGGCGCCACAAAAATCGCTGAATTTTATGCAGATAACCGCACAGTGGTGCCGCTAAAGCAGATTTCTAAGGCGATGCAGTGGGCTGTGGTGGCTCGTGAGGATCGCCGCTTCTTTACGCATGGCGGCGTTGATGTGCAAGGTGTGATGCGAGCGTTCTTCCAAACGTTCATTAAAAAGGGTGATACACAGGGCGGTTCGTCCCTCACGCAGCAATATGTCAAGAATGTGCTCGCTATGCAGGCGCGTGACGACGATGACCCCATCGCTCAATATCACGCTTCCGAACAGACTATTGCGCGTAAAGTGCGCGAAATGCTGATTGCCGTGCAGATGGAGAAGCAGTATTCCAAAGCTGAGATATTGCAGGGGTATTTGAATATTGCGCAGTTCGGCAACAATAATCTGTATGGTGTAGAAAGTGCAGCGAAGCGCTACTTCAACACATCGGCTAAGGATTTGACTATCATGCAGGCGGCCACTATTGCCGCGATTACCAAGAATCCAGCGCGATACGATCCTTCCGACGAGGGCAATGTTGAAGAAGCGGAGAATCAACGCAATATCGTGCTTGATTTGATGCTTCAAGAGGGGTATATCAGCCAAGAGGAACGCGATGAAGCGGTGAACATTCCCTTGAAAGATGCGCTTGATATCCAAAGTGTTGAATCCGGTTGCCAAGTGGCTGGAGACGCTGCATTCTTCTGTGATTACGTTACGCATCAGATTCTTAACAATAAGGAATTTGGCAAAACTGAAGAGGAACGTAACAGACTGCTCAAGGAGGGCGGTTTGACCATTGTGACCACAATGGATGTGAATGCCAACCGTATTGCTATGGAGACAGCACGCGAGACCATTCCTCCCGATGATCCGACAGGTTTCGAGGTTGCTATTGCTTCCATCAAACCTGGCACGGGCGAAGTGCTCGGTTTTGGTTTGAATCGCACGTATGACGCAACAGATTTGGCGAAGAGTGATTCAACCAGAACAGCTGTGAACTACGCCGTTGATCAGGTTGATGGCGGCGGTTGGGGTTTCCAGCCGGGCTCTGCGTGGAAGCCGATTAATTTGGTTGCTTGGATGCAAAAAGGCAAGTCGATTAACCAGTCACTGCGCAACAGCACCAGCATCAACCAGTCGAGTTTCAGTTGCAACGGGTATTCGTTCAGTGGAACGTGGTCATTGCGTAATGCGGACGGCGGCAACGTGGTGTACGAAACCCCGCTGCAGGGTTTGATGCAATCGCATAACACAGTTCAGGCTTCGATGGCTTCACAGATTGGCTTGTGTGCTATTGCTGACGCCGCAAAAGACATGGGCTATCACAACTCGATTCAAGGCAAAGAAGATGTGTATGACGAGACATCTTTCCAGCCCTCTATGGTGATCGGTTCCTCGCAGGTTTCCCCGCTTACTATGGCCAATGTGTACGCCACCATTGCCGCCAACGGTGTGGCGTGCACCCCGATTGCTATCACTAAGATGACCGATCAGTCAGGCAATACATACAAAGTGCCTTCAGCGAATTGCCATCAGGCTATTGATTCAGGCATTGCTCAGACCGCCGCATATGCGATTAACCAAGGTGTGACGCGCGGTATTGCAACAGGTGCTCAGCTTGCCAATGGGCGCAAGACTTTTGCTAAGACAGGGACTCACGAAGATACGTACATGTTGACGGGTGGCTTTGTGCCCCAGGTGGCTACCTTCGTAGCTGTGGGTAATGCCGAAGCGCCGGTGTCGTTCACTGGTAAGCGAATCAATGGTGTGTATCGCTATTCTTGGTACGGCTCTGATATTGCAGAACCGGCGTGGAAGAAATTCATGCAGAACTATCTGGATGCCGCGCAGATTCCTATTGATAACGATTACGGCAATGCTGACAGCAAGTACACGGCCAGTAGCAGCTCCACTTCTAAATCGACGACGAGCAGCGGTAGTGATAGCAACAGCACTGACAGCAATAGCACTACGAATAGCGGCACTGCGAACAGTGGCGCCACAAACAGTGGCACTACGAACGGCGGAACCACGAACAGTGGAACCAGCGACACTAGCACTAACAGCAGCAACGCCAACTAAACAGCAATGAGAAACTCATGCAATCAACTCAACGCTGCTAATTGAAGTCGTATATTGCATGTGCTTGGGTCGTCTGGTGAAGGCGACCCAAGTTATTATCGGAATAGAATAAAGACGAATACAATCGTGTAGCAACGAATAAAAACGGGTTGCCGTCGTGACGATAGTGAGGGGATCATGGTACAGGAGCTTGATTTCGATTTCCGTGGGTTCGGTGGCGCAAAGCCGTCCAATGCAAATGGCGATGCGGTGAATATGCCCAAGTATGATAAGTCTCGCGCTGTTATTCCTCAGGACATGCCGCTGTTGGTGCGCATTTCTGCTACCGACTGGGCGGCCGGCGGCTGGGATCTGGAGCAGACGGTGGTGCTTTCTCGTTTGCTCAAAGAACATAGCGTAGATTTGATGGATGTGTCCACCGGAGGCACGGTCTCCGGTGTCACAGTGCCTGTTAAGCCGAAATATCAGATGCCGTTCGCCGCTGAAGTGCGTGCGCGTGCCTTCTGAAGGCGCGTAAGCATGTAAGCCAAGCGAGTATGTAGTCAAAGCGAGTATGTAGTCAAAGAGTGGATATGGAAAGGATGAAGAAAGACATGAGTATGACAGATATGACGAACACGGCGGATATAGCCGGCAAGACTTACGTTTCCGAAGATTTTTGGCGCGACGCCGTCAATAAAGCCACTACCGACCTCTTCACCTTTGGATATAAACACATCATCAAGCCGAACTTTGTGTTCAATCTGCCACCGGACGAGGCGCATGACAACATGCTCAAGTTTTGCAGCTTAACTAAGCAGGTGCCGCCACTGATGTGGGCATGTCGCACGATGCTTAACTACAGCGACCCAATTCTTGAAACTGAGGTGATGGGTGTGCCTTTCACTAACCCGTTCGGCCTTTCGGCTGGCCTCGATAAGAACTGCGAGATGCCAGTGTTGCTGGACAACATCGGTTTCGGTTTTGAAACTGCGGGTTCAACCACATCACGCCCTTGCCCAGGTAATCCCAAGCCGTGGTTCCACCGCTTGCCCGAATATGATTCGATGATGGTGCATGTGGGCTTGGCTAATATCGGTTCCGACAAGGTGATTAGCCGCGCTGAGCGGGCGTGGCGCAACGCGCGTGAGATGCAAATGTCCGTCTCCATCGCTCGCACTAATGACGATCAGGTGGGCGATTTGGATGAAGGTATTGAAGATTATTGTATTTCGATGCGTCGCGCTGCTGGCCGCACCGCCATGGTGGAGGTGAATGTCTCCTGCCCGAATACCGCTGCAGGCGAGCCTTTCACTACGAACCCTGAGAATCTCGACAAGCTGTTTACTGCCCTTGACAAGATTGAGCGCCCCCAGCCTACGCTGGTCAAGATGCCGCTGAATAAGCCGTGGGGCGAGTTGCGTGAGCTGCTTGATGTGCTGGCCGCCCATAATGTGCAGGGCGTATCGTTGGCAAACCTGCAAAAAGATCGCACCGGTCTTGATATTCCGCGCAGTTGGGAAGGTGGCTTGTCTGGTGGCCCGTGCACCCGTGCTTCGGAGGCGCTGGTAGCTCAGGTGCGCCGCACGTATGGCGAGCGTTTTGCTATTGCCGGTATTGGCGGTGTGTTCACCCCTGAACAGGCGTATGCGAAGATTCGTGCCGGCGCTGATTTGGTGATGTTCATCTCTGCGCTGATGTATCGCGGCCCTCAGCAAATCACTGTGCTTAAGCGCGGGTTGGCCGAGTTGTTGCGCCGTGACGGTTTTGAGCATGTAGCTGATGCCGTCGGAGTGGATGTCGAATAGAACATAATGCGACACAAAGTGCACAAGCTGTTTTGAATTATGCTCTATTGTGTGCGATAATGTTCGCATGATTTCCTCACAGCGTCAGCACCTCATTCTCAGCCGATTGCGCACCAGAGGCGCCGTGCGTATTACGGCCTTAAGTAAAGAACTTGGCGTTTCGGCCATGACCATCCGCCGAGATATCGCCGAACTGGCAGACAAAGGGCTGCTGAAGCGCGTGCATGGCGGCGCCGTCACCACCAGCACGCTGCTGAGCGAGCCGCTGTTTTCCGTCAAATCGCAGATGGACATCGGTTTGAAAGACGCCATCGCCCAGGAAGCTGTCAAATATGTAGCGCCCGGTGATGTCATCGCTATCGGCGGCGGCACCACGGCCTATGTATTCGCCCAGCATCTGCTGGAAAGCCAGCAGGCCAGCGGCATCACTATTCTCACTAATTCGATTCCCGTGGCCGAGCTGGTGCAGGCGCTCGAATCCAAAGACGTTGAGGTGATCGTCACCGGTGGGGTGACCACTCGCTCTAACTCTCTAGTCGGCCCTATTGCAGACAAGGTGATCGCCTCCCTGCGTGTCAATACCGTGTTCCTCGGCACACATTCCGTGTCCATTCCGCGCGGCTTCCTGATGCCTAACTCGCTGGAAGCTGCCACCGATATCGCCATGATGGAGATTGCTGACCGCACTGTCATCTTGACAGATCACACCAAATGGAGTTGCACATCGCTGTCGCTGTTCGCCCGCTTCGACCAGGTGAACACGGTGATCACCGACGACGGTCTCGACGCCGACACCGCCGCCAAGACCAGGGAACTGGTGGATGAACTCGTGCTTGCACAGCAAATCGACTTCAGTCAAAACGATGGAAAGGAATATCATGACTGATTTCGCGGCCTATGTGCCCGGGGAATATGCGAAGGAGCGTATTCGCATCACGCCGACCACCCTTGCAGACGGACGTGATTTTTTCTATCTCGATGACGACCCAGACTATGTATCTGGATCCAAAACCCGCGAACTGGCCGACCCCCGCCAGCTTGCCTACCGCTTCGCCAACCAGCTAAATGCTGCGGGCAAGGAAGTGCCTTACGCCGCGCCCGAAATGCGCCGCGACCCGCTCACTGGCGACTGGATTCCTATGGCCACTGCGCGCATGAACCGCCCAATCACCGCTGGCTCTGGTGCCACGGCCACAGGTAATCCGCTGGCCGCGCGCAAGCCGAGCGATCCGTATCAGGACGGCGAAGTGCCTGACACTGATTACAATGTGGTTGTTTTCGAGAACCGCTTCCCCTCGATGGTGCGCGTGCCAGGGCGAAGTGAGGCGGTGGAATATGTGGACGGCAACCCGCTGTGGGAGAAGAAGATGGCCGCAGGGCGTTGCGAAGTTATCTGCTTCGACCCAGACGAGAACGGCTTGCCGGCCGATTTGCCCGTCTCCCGTTTGCGCACGGTAGTTGAAGCTTGGGCGTTCCGCACCGCTGAAATCTCCAAGATGGAAGGCATCGAGCAGATTTTCCCGTTCGAGAACCACGGCGCCGAAATCGGCGTGTCATTGGCGCACCCGCACGGCCAGGTCTACTGCTATCCATTCGTGTCTCCGAAGATGGAAACCGAGCTTAAGCACACCGAGGCCTATCATGACAAGACCGGCGGCAATTTGCTCAAAGACATTATGAACGCTGAGATCGAAGCGGGTGAGCGCGTGGTGATGCGCAACCACTCGTGGGTGGCTTACGTGCCCGCTGCCGCTCGCTGGCCTTTGGAAGTGCATGTGGCTCCGGTGCGCGACGTGCTCACATTGGACGAGCTGAACGATGACGAGCGCTGGGATTTGGCGGTGATGTATTCCACGCTGTTGAAGCGAGGCAATGCTTTCTTTGACAAGGGTGACGGCAAGGGCATGGATTTGCCGTATATCGCAGCTTGGCATCAGGCGCCGATTCGAGACCCGCGCCGCGAGAACTACCGTCTGAACCTGCAGTTCTTCTCGTTCAGGCGTGCTGCCAACAAGATTAAGTATTTGGCCGGTTCCGAATCGGGCATGGCTGCTTGGATTTCCGACACCACGCCCGAACTCATCGCCAAGCGCTTCCACGAACTCGGCTCTATTGATATCGCCGACTGATTGCAAGGAAAACTCCCAATGACTGCTGTTGAATTCATCGAGCCGATGTCGCACGATATCGGCGTAAGTGCTGCCGCCGAACTGTTCATCAAGACGTACGGCTGCAAACCCGAAGGCGTATGGGCGGCTCCTGGCCGCGTGAACTTGATCGGCGAGCATACCGACTACAATGCCGGCTTGTGTCTGCCTATCGCCTTGCCGCATCGCACATTCATCGCGTTGAAGCCCCGCGAGGACACGACGGTGCGCGTGGTCTCTGACGTGAACCCAAGCGAGGTGGCCGAAGCTGACTTGCGTGGCTTGCAGGCCGGTGCGGTGCAAGGTTGGGCCGCCTACCCAGTGGGCGTTGCGTGGGCGTTGCGTGAAGCCGGTTTTGACGCGGTTCGTGGTTTCGACGCGGCGTTCTCGTCGTGCGTGCCGCTGGGAAGCGGGCTGAGCTCGTCCGCCGCCATGACCTGCTCCACCGCGCTCGCCTTGGACGACGTGTTCGGCTTGGGCTACGGTTCCACCGACGCTGGCCGCGTCACGCTGATTGAGGCTGCCATCAAATCCGAGAACGACATGGCCGAGGCTTCCACCGGCGGGCTGGATCAGAATGCCTCCATGCGTTGCTCGCTGGGGCATGCCATCCGCCTTGACTGCAAGCCGGGGTTGACGGCTCTCGAAAGCGTTTGCCAGAAAGAGTTCGATTTGGACAAGTATGGCTTGGAGCTGCTGGTGTTGGACACTCAGGCTCCGCATCAGCTCAACGACGGCCAGTATGCGCAGCGCCGTGCCACCTGCGAAGAGGCCGCGCGCGTTCTGGGCGCGGATAACCTGCGCGCGGTCGCTGAAGATGTGGCCGTCGCCAGTGATTGTGATGCCGCGCTCGCTGGAGTGCTTGCCAAGTTGGGCGACGAAACAATGAAGAAGCGCGTGCGTCATGTCATCACCGAAATCGGCCGCGTTGACCGGTTTATCGATGCGTTCGCTCAAGGCGACATCAAGACGGCTGGCGAGCTGTTCAACGCTTCCCACGATTCCCTGCGCGACGATTACGAGGTCACCGTGCCCGAACTTGACACTGCGGTGGATGTGGCCCGTGCCAATGGCGCATACGGCGCGCGCATGACCGGCGGCGGCTTCGGCGGCTCCATCATCGCACTGGTCGACAAGGGCCAGGGCCATGAGATCGCCCAGAAGATCGCCGACGAGTTTGCCGCACGCGGCTTTAACGCCCCTCGCGCCCTGCCGGCATTCGCCGCAGCCGCCGCCAGCCGCGAGGTCTGATTCCCTGCTTGGGGTCGAATTGGAGAATGTGCGCTCGTATCCGGTTGGGTATATGTCGGAGCTCCTTATGTATCCGATGGATTTTGAGGAATTCTGCTGGAGCATGGGGCTTGCGGAAGAAGCCTTCGACATAGTGCGTGAGTCGTTGCGCAAGGAGCAGCCGGTTCCCGACTATCTCAATGAACGCATGCTGGGACTGTTCCACAGGTATTTGCTGACGGGCGGCATGCCGGATGCGGTTGGCGCGTTCGTCCGAGACGGAACCGTCGACAATGTGCGTCGAATTCAGTCCGATATCAGACGCTTCTACAATCGGGACATCACCCAATACGCGCCGAAGGGTCGCAGACTGGTCATCCAGGAAATCTATCGGCTGATTCCAAGCGAGCTGAACAATTCCACCCGCAGATTCAAGGTCGGCGATATTCCCCAAGTGAAACGGTACAGCCAGATCGAAGATGAATTCCTTTGGCTGTCCCAGGCCAACGTCGCATTGCCCGTTTACAACGTCGAAGAGCCGAAAAGTCCGTTACTTGCGTCCAAAGAGCGCAAGTTGCTCAAACTGTTCTATTCGGA
>CAVFKU010000001.1:0-6916 GCA_963623245.1 Parabacteroides merdae | reverse complement strand
CGTCGGGCTGTTGACCAGCACGTACGACAAACAGGCCACCCTTGGCATATTCGACGGCCTTGGTGTTGAAGGACGCATGAATTATGGTGGTGTTTACGAGAATGTGATTGCCCAAGAGCTGACGGCACACGGGTTCGTCCCATACTATTTCACCAGTAAAAAGACGGGCGAATTGGATTTTCTCATCGAAGACGAATCGGGTGGAGTCCTTACCCTGGAAATCAAATCCGGCAGAAGGTTTCGTTCCCATGCGGCTCTGAACAAGGCGTTGGATACACCGGGGTATGCGATTGATAATGCGTATGTCCTGGCGCAGACCAATGTGGAACGCGATGGTAAAGTGCTGTATCTGCCCGTATATATGGCAAGTGTGTTGCAGCGTCCCCGGCTGGTGTGACGCTCTGGTGTGATGCTTGCGATTGTGATGGTCGGATGATGCGCGACGTACTCGGGCAACTTACGAAGCGATTCCAGACGTGGTGACGTGGCGAAGTTCTTGAAAAACCGCGTGGCTCGGCCGATGTCAATTGCCCCGGTTTTTGGCCGCTTGGCTCGCGTTATGGTTACGTGTTTGGCCTTGTGCTCATCGTTATCGTGCTCGTCTTCTCCTTCTTCTTGAAGGAAGATACACATGCTAAGTCTGAGTAATCGCTAGACGCAAGAATCGCGATTAATGCATTAGTTCGTGCACTAGATTAGTGCACTAACTAACATATTGGCTCCCTCGTTGTGGGGAGCCAATATCGTTTGTCTTGAATGTGATTTTGCGGTTCATAGGGTTATAGGTTTATAGGTTTATAGGTTTATAGGGTTATGGGTGTCCACCATTGTGCATGCATGGCCGCGCTTGGGGCGTGCTGTTCTTATACTTGGTGGCGGTGCCCCGAAGGGGTGTGCCTACCCACGTCGAACCAACAGGGGAGCTTCATGAACAAGGCCATCATCACCGTCGTCGGACAGGACACCGTCGGCATCATTGCACGCGTGTGCACCTACCTTTCCGCGCACCATGTCAATGTGCTCGACATTTCGCAGACCATCATCGACGGCTTCTTCAACATGATGATGATCGTCGATTATTCCGCTTGTGACGAAGGTTTCGATACCATCGTTGGCGACCTTGACAAGCTCGGCGAAGAGATCGGCGTGCGCATTCGCTGCCAGCGCGAGGAGATCTTCACCAAGATGCACCGCGTGTGATAGGGGAGAAAAGGAACTACCCATGCTGAATATCATGGAGGTCCATGAGACCAACAAGATGATCGAGCAAGAAAAGCTCGACGTGCGCACCATCACCATGGGCATCAGCTTGCTGGATTGCGCGGATGACAATGTTGATAAGGTGTGCGAGAACATCTACGGCAAGATTGTCTCGACTGCTAAGAATTTGGTCGCCACAGGTGAGGCCATCGAGCGCGATTACGGCATTCCGATTGTCAACAAGCGCATCACCGTCACGCCGATTTCGCTGGTGGGTGC
The DNA here is from genome assembly GCA_963623245.1 of Parabacteroides merdae. GTDB lineage: Bacteria > Actinomycetota > Actinomycetes > Actinomycetales > Bifidobacteriaceae > Bifidobacterium. Next base: position 5,437 of record CAVFKU010000001.1, on the reverse strand, counting down.
CAGCTCCTGCGCAAGCCCAGATGATTTCGTGAAGATTGCTCACTCGCTCGACCGTGCAGCCAAAGAGGTCGGCGTCGATCTGATTGGCGGCTATTCGGCGCTGGTCTCCAAAGCTATGACGCAGGCCGAAGAGATGCTGATTCGCTCCCTGCCGAAGGCGCTCTCAGAAACCGACATCGTGTGTTCGTCGGTGAACGTGGGTTCCACCAAAACCGGCATCGACATGAACTCGGTGGAGCTGTTGGGTCACATCATCAAAGACATTGCTCGTGCCACCGCCAACAACGATTCCTATGGTTGCGTGAAGTTCGTGGCGTTCTGCAACGCGCCAGACGATAATCCTTTCATGGCTGGCGGCTTCCATGGCGTGACGGAAGGCGACGCGGTGATCAACGTCGGCGTGTCCGGGCCGGGTGTGGTTTCCCGCGCGTTGGATGAGGCCAAAGGCAAAGATTTTGAGTTCCTGTGCGAAACCATCAAGCGCACTGCGTTCAAGATCACGCGCGTCGGCCAGCTGGTGGCGCAGGAGGCTTCGCGCCGCTTGGGCGTTCCGTTCGGCATTATTGATCTGTCACTGGCCCCCACGCCGGCAGTCGGTGATTCGGTGGGCGAAGTGCTGGAGAAGATCGGCCTTGAGCAGGTCGGCGCACCCGGCACCACCGCCGCGCTCGCAATGCTCAACGATCAGGTCAAGAAGGGCGGCATCATGGCGTCCTCGTATGTGGGCGGGCTTTCGGGCGCGTTCATCCCGGTGTCCGAAGACAAGAACATGATCGACGCCGCATCCAACGGCTGCCTGACCATTGAGAAACTTGAGGCTATGACCTGCGTGTGCTCGGTGGGTCTCGACATGATTGCCATTCCGGGTGAGACCAGTGCGGCCACGATCTCCGGCATCATCGCCGACGAGGCGGCCATCGGCATGGTCAACCAGAAGACCACCGCCGTGCGCATCATTCCCGTCGAAGGCAAGGGTGTGGGCGACATGGCCAACTTCGGCGGCTTGATGGGCTACGCTCCGATCATCCCAGTGAATCAGACGAGCTGTGAGGCGTTCGTTACTCGCGGTGGCCGCATTCCCGCTCCAATCCACTCGTTCAAGAACTGATTGTTGCGGATTTGTCGGCCTAGCCGGACCTATCTCGCTTATTTGTGGCAGCCTTCAGACAGAACCTCGGTTATGGGCCTTGGAATTCCAAGGCGGTGCGCAACGACTTTTCTGGGGAGATGGCCGAATCCGGTGGGGTGGTTTCGTGTACCATCCCCTACTAGCGTTGAGCCGGTGTCTTCGGGCACCGGCTCTTTGCGTTCACCGTCTCTGCCCCTGTCTTTTCGAGCGAGCTTGTCTTGTCTTTGTCGTTTCGAGCGGAGCGTAGCGTAGTCGAGAAATCTTAGGCGGAGGAATCTTCGCACGAAGCGTGACGATAGCGTCCACCTGAACCGAGAGGGTCGTTAGAATGGTGACTATGGAAGACAAAGGCAGTCAGAATGCGGTGGAAACCCCGAATGCCGGTCGGCAGATCGAACTGTATGAAAGCCCCGACCATCGTGTGCATCTGGAGGTGCGCGTCGATGGTGAGACCGTGTGGCTGAGCCAGCAGCAGTTGGCCGTTCTGTTCGGCAGGGATGTCACGACCATCAGACGGCATATCGCCAACGCGAAACGCGAGGAATTGCAAGGTGTCCCAGTTAGTGCAAAATTTGCACTAACTGCCGCCGACGGCAAAACCTATCAGGTTGAACACTACAATCTCGACCTTATCCTGTCGGTGGGATACCGCGTGAAATCCACCGAGGGTGTCTTCTTCCGCCGCTGGGCCAGCACCGTGCTCAAGCAACATCTCATGCGGGGTTACACGCTCAACAGCAAGCGGCTGGAAGCGCTCGGTTCGATCGTCAGGATTCTGGAACGCTCCTGTGAAGCGGAAATCGCCGGCACCGCCTCCATACTGAAAGCCTATCTGCCCAGTCTGCAACTGCTGAACGCCTACGACGAGAACGACGTGCCGGCTGTCAAGGGCACGCGGGCGACATGGCGGCTCACCTACGAGGATGCCATCGCGTTCGTGCGAGCCATGCCCTACTACGGGCAGACCGGCCTGTTCGGCAGGGAACGCAACGGCTCGTTCCGCGGCATCATCGAGGGTTTATATCAGACTTTCGGCGGTGAGGAACTGTATGCGAGCGCCCAGGCGAAAGCGGCGAACCTGCTGTATCAAGTGGTCAAGGATCATCCGTTCGGCGACGGCAACAAGCGTTGCGCGGCCGCGCTGTTCGTGTATTTCCTCGACCGCAACGGCATGTTGGTCGACACGAGCGGGGCGCGGGTCATCGACGGCAACGCACTGGCGTCGATGACATTGATGATTGCGCTGTCGGCGCCGAGTGAGAAAGATACGATGATCGCGCTCGTGGGAAACTTCCTAACCCCCAAGAGCTGAATCAAAACAGGCCTGTCTGCCCGCCCCTGCGGGGCGAGATTCCTCGGCTGCGCTGCGCTCGGAATGACAGTGAACGGGGTTGGGTTGGGTTATCGGTTATGATGGATGTTGCCGGAGTAAGGCATCGCAACTTCTCCCATTCCAAGGCGGTGCGCAACGACTTTTCTGGGGAGATGGCCGAATCCGGTGGGGTGGTTTCGTGTACCATCCCCTACTAGCGTTGAGCCGGTGTCTTCGGGCACCGGCTCTTTGCGTTCACCGTCTCTGCCCCTGTCATTTCACGCAGAGGCTGGTGCCCTGTCCTCGTTCTCTGTCGTTTTGGCTTATAACCCGCCGAACAGGCGAAGCCCGTGGGGTTCTGTCATTTCGACTGAGCTTGTCCCGTCTTTGTTGGTTCTGGTCGAAGGTCGTAAGGCCGGGGTTATAGGCCGTCAGTGGAGAGATCTTACGCCAGGAATGAAACGACCCATACGGGGGATGTTAGGGGAAATAGACACCGCCCCCCCCCCTGTCGAATATGGATGGCGCAAATTCCATTGATAATGCGGGTTTTTTCTCTTAGCAGGCTGCCCCTTTGCGCGATGCCGAGCGGTTTTTCAACTTGCGAATACACCCTGAAAGAGGGGAAACTAGCTTTGATTCACTCTGTGTATCGCTCTGCTCATAAGGCAGTGCGCCATGGAGTGAACGTATTGCAAACTAAAGAGTAAAGGGAATACATATGTCATTGCGTTCCAATTTGAAGAAGGTTGCTGCTGCAGTTGTTGCGGCGACCACTCTCTTCGCGGTCGGCGTCTCGACCGCGAACGCGCTGCAAGACGGCGGCACGACGCTGTCTAGCACCAATTCTGGTGCAATCTACATTCACAAGCGCGCCACCACGGCCAAGAGCACGGTGACCGGCACCGGCAAGGTCCAGACTGCTGCTGGTCGGGGTCTCAATGGTGTTGACTTCCTTGTGTACAAGCTTGATACCAGCAAGGTTGAAGGTCAAGCGACCGGAACTGCCGCATTGACCGCTACTGAAGTGTCCAGGGTCAATTCCAAGGCGAAGGCTGATTCGCTGGCTGCGGAGTACGGCTTCACCGGCACCCCGACTACGGTCAAGACCAGTCGGCAAGCGTTCAATAACGAAAGCGGTGCTGTGCAACCTGCTGAGGATGGTGTCGCCAAGTTCGATGTGACGGCTAATGGATACTATCTCATCGTCGAGTACGGCAAGGGTGTGAATGGTGATGCTACAGAAGACGGCACGAATGTCATCGATGGTGTGACGTACGAAGTTGCCGTCGCCACCGTGGTTGCCATGCCGTACGCTTCGGAGAAGACGGATGCTGCCGGTACTTATGACTATCTGACGAACGTGAACATCTATCCGAAGAACGTGGAGCCTGAAGAGCCGGGCAAGGTCAAGAAGACCCAGCTGACCGACCAGGATGTCTCCACCGTCACCGCTGGCCCTAATCAGCTTGTGTCGAACGGTGACAAAGTGGCGTACGACCTGAAGCTCGTCTTCAACAGGACCAAGTCCGACGAAACGAGCTATATCGGTGATAAGGACATCACCGGAGCGACCATCGTGGATAACCTGCCGACCGCGCAGGTGCCCAATAATGATGGCACTGGTGTGGAGACCAGGAGTGTGTTTAGCGTGACCGAGGATGCCGAAGTCAGCCTGATTAAGTCCGACGGCACTCTTGAAACTCTTACTACGGGGGATTACACGTACGGAAATAAGTCCACTGTAGAAGCCACCCCTGGCTGGACGCCGACTCTGACTTGGACCCTGACGAACGCTGGTATGACGAAGGTGAACACCAAGTTGGGCGACAACTTTGTTTACAAGGGCATTCAGGTTCGCGTGAAGCTGACGGCAACTGCGGATCTGCAGCACGCGAGCTCGCTGGTCAACAAGTCGTCCGGCACCGTGAAGACCGAGGAAGGCGACAAGGAACAGAAGGGTGATGAGGTGACAAGCCCGATCGCCGGTCTGAACCTGGTGAAGACGGACAACGCCGGGACTGTTTTGTCGGGTGCGAAGTTCCAGCTCTCGAAGACCTATAACGCGAACAGTGGCACGGCCCTTGGCCCAGACATGAAGATCAACGATGCACAGTTGTCCGGCACCAATGGTGTGCTCGCGTTCGGCGATCTTGCGAAGATCGCTGGCGTCGAGCAGTCGACTGATCTGAATGGAGACTTCAGCGCGGACAATGCCACTATCGCGGACTTTGCGACGGATGCTGCTAATCGTGGTAATACGAAGTACTTCAAGTTCTATGCCTACGAGACCGCAGCTCCTACTGGTTATCAGTTGAGCGAGTTCCCGGTGGCAGTGGTGCTCGCGGTCTCCGTCGATGCAAACGGCAAGGTCACTGTTACGCAGGAGGACACTGACATCTACACCGTCACTGGTAAGGTTGCCGAGGCTGATGAAGAGAACGACGCCCGCCGTGTCATCAACTACAAGCCCGGTGACACCGACAACCCGTTCCGTCTGCCGAACACCGGTGGTGTGGGTACGGTTCTGCTGACCCTGGCTGGTGTGGCTCTGATCGTGTTCGCGGTGGTGTTCCTGCGTCGCCGTCGCAACGAAGAGGAGCGCTGAGCCGAAAAAGATTCCTCGACTTCGCTTCGCTTGAGATGACAGAGAACGTGCTTATGAATAGCAATGTAACCCGTCATGTTAGCGAGCGAAGCAAGTTGGGAAATCTTGCAGGTTCGCAAATAACTGAATGAGAGGGGAGGGGGCGCCGCTCGCCGAATAGGCGCGGATGCCTCCCCCCCCCCTGTCAAATGTGGGTGAAGGGTTACACATCCTGTGTGGGGGATATTCCTCGGCTGCGCTCGGAATGACAATAGAGGGAAGTGTCATTTCAACTGAGGCATGAGCTGAGCAGAGAATTTTTGGGGCGAGTTTTGCTAGTAAGTCGGTTTGTCTGGCTGTGTTGTGAAAGGTAAAGGGAAAGATGCGTTACCTTGGTCGCGTTGGTCGT